>JAVHYH010000150.1 GCA_031119155.1 Brevundimonas sp. | reverse complement strand
ACGCCTTTCGTTGATATCATGCTGGTTCTGCTCATCATCTTCATGGTGGCGGCTCCGCTCGCCACCGTGTCGGTGGAAGTGAAACTGCCGGCCGCGGTCGCGAAAGCTGCGCCGAACCCGCCGAAGCCGTTCTACGTTTCGGTTCAGAACGACGGGAGGGCCTACATCGGTGACGAAGAGGTGGACATCACCTCGGTCGGATCCGTGCTGGCCCAGCAGATCGGCAACAAGGCTCCGTCGGACGAGCGGATCTTCATTCGTGGGGATCAGAACGTCCGCTACGGTGACTTCATGCAGGTCATGAATTCGCTCCAGGATCACGGTTTCTACAGCGTGGCCCTGGTCGGCGAAGACCAGTCGCTGCAGTAGGAGACGGTGAGACATGACTGAAGCAGTTGAATATCACCGCAGCCGGTACGACGCTCCGCGCAAGAAGGGCTTCATGGGGGTTCCCCCCATGGTGCTCATCGCCAGCCTGGCCGTCGTCTCGCTCCTCTTCACCCTGCTGGCGATCTACTTCGTCAACATGCAGTTCAAGCTGAGGGAAATCCGGTACACCGACGAGTCGGTGGAAGTGGAGCTCATCGAGCCGATCGAGGAGCCGCCGCCCCCGCCGCCGCCGCCGCCGCCGCCGACCAACGAGCCCCCGCCGCCCAAGCTGCAGGTGCGCGTCCCGGCCGTGATCCCGACCAACGTTCCGGTGCCGCCGGTGGAAACCCCGCCGACGCCGAAGGAACTGCGGATCGAGAACCCGGGTCCCCCGGTGATCACCCCGACCCCGCCGCAAGTGGCGCCTCCGGCTCCGCCCGCCCGTCCGTCGGTCATCACCCAGCCGTCCTGGGCCCGTCAGGCTCCGCCGGAGTTCCCGGAACGCGCCATCTCGCGCGGTATCGAAAGCGGTCGCGTGACCCTGCAGTGCACCGTTCAATCGAACGGCAACCTGTCGAACTGCTCGGTGGTTTCGGAAGATCCCGCCGGCGCCGGCTTCGGCCAGTCGGCCCTGGCAGCAGCCCGTCGTTCGCGGGTTTCGCCGCGGACCGTCGATGGTGCGGCTGAAGGCGCTCTGGTCCGCTGGACCACGCGCTTCCAGATGCCGGACTAAGGCTGGACGCAAGTCAG
Organism: Brevundimonas sp.; assembly: GCA_031119155.1. Taxonomy (GTDB): domain Bacteria; phylum Pseudomonadota; class Alphaproteobacteria; order Caulobacterales; family Caulobacteraceae; genus Brevundimonas. The sequence goes on along the minus strand of JAVHYH010000150.1, from coordinate 7,173 downwards.
ACTACAGAGACGCCCCGGAACTTCGGTTCCGGGGCGTTTTTGCTTTGGGGGTGATTGGTGGTGATTGGTGATTGGTGGTGAGTGGTGATTGGTGATTGGTGATTGGTGATTGGCGTGGGGCGGTTCGCTGCCCTCGTTTCGCACTTTCCAGATCACAAGGCCGCAGAGCTCCGCCGTTGGCGCTGGTTACCAATCACCAATCACCAATCACCGATCACCACCCGCCCATCCCCCGCCGATCACCCGCGCCCTCTTGCCCCGGAGCCTTCCAGCGGGGATGACGTTCTTTCCGGCCAAGCTGATTGCGGAGAGACCCGATGAAACGCCCCGTCCTGATCACCCTGCTGGCGGCGACCGCCCTGTCCGGCGGCGTGGCGGCCTGCGCCTATAACGACACCCTGGGCCGCAGCCAGTTCCTGATCGTCGATGACAGCGCCCTGACCCAGCAGGCGGACGCCGCCTGGGCCGAGACGCTGCGGACGCAGCGGCAGTCGACCGACGCCGCCGCCCTGAACCGCATCCGCAATGTCGGCGGCAAGATCGTGCAGGCGGCGGGCCTGACCGACCGGCGCTGGGAGTACGCCCTGTTCGTCAGCGACGCGCCGAACGCCTTCGTCCTGCCGTCGGGCAAGATCGGGGTGACCACCAGCCTGCTGGCGCTGGTGCGCAATGACGACCAGCTGGCCGCCGTGCTGGGCCACGAGGTCGGCCACGTCGTCGCCCGCCATGCCGCGGAGCGATACTCGACCAGCGCCGCCACCGGTCTGGTGCTGAGCGGGGTGCAGGGCGCAGCGGGCGACTATGGACAGGCGGCGGGCGCAATCGGCGGTCTGGGCGCCCAGCTGGGCGTGCTGCTGCCCTTCTCGCGCCGCGACGAGCTGGAGGCCGACCGTCTGGGCGTCGACTATATGCAGCGCGCCGGCTACCGCCCCGCCGAATCCATCGCCCTGTGGCGACTGATGGCGCAGCAGCGTCAGGGCTCGACCCCCGAGTTCGCCTCGACCCACCCGTCGGACACCACGCGCATCGCCCAGCTGGAGCAGTATATCGCCAGCCGGGGCTGGTGAGGCGGGGCAGGGCGACGGGCAGGGCGGCGCCCGGATGGTCGGGCAGTGAGCCCGGAAAGTGATTGGTGATTGGTGGTTAGTGGATGGCTGGGGCGAGCGGGGGTGCGCGCCGTCGGCGGTCCGGGTCATCCACGAACCACTGTCCACTAGCCACTTTCCGGGCTGTGCCTTCAAAGGCGTCGCACATCCTGCCCGCGCCAGCGCAATTCGGTCTTGATCCCCCGGACCGACGCGGCTACAGACGCCGCTCGCGCGGATATGTGCAGCCTTAGCTCAGTTGGTTAGAGCGCCGGTTTGTGGAGCCGGAGGTCCTCAGTTCAAACCTGAGAGGCTGTACCATCGCCTTCCACGTGGTTTCCCCTGACAGTCAGATCGTTTGCCGCGCTGTTCGTGCGTGGGAAGTGATTGGCGGTTGGTGATTGGTGGTTGGCTCGCAGCCCGGCCCAGTCTGCGCCGCCCTTCCGCTGACAAGAGTTGCGTGATCCTCGGTGACGGCCCGGCGCCTGGCGCTGGCTGGTGGAGGAAGGGCGACGCGGAACGCGCCGTCGCACCCTGCCGGCCAACCACCAATCACCAACCACCAATCACCAACCGCCAATCACTTCCCACGCGCCGTCCCGACCGCGCTAAGCTCCGCCCCATGAGCACCGCACAGCCCACCTGGGATCCCCATCAGTACAGCCGGTTCGAGGCCGAGCGGGATCGGCCGGCGCTGGATCTGTTGTTGCGGTTGCCGGGGGATCTGGAGCCGCGGTCGATCGTCGATCTGGGCTGCGGGGCGGGGCAGCATGCGGCGCTGCTGAAGCGGCGGCATCCGCAGGCGAAGGTGACCGGGCTGGATTCCAGCGCGGCCATGCTGGAGCAGGCCAGGGCGCTGGGGGCGGATGTGCATTGGGTGCAGGGCGATCTGGCGACTTGGGAGCCATCGGGGACGCCGGACGCGGCGCCGGACCTGATCTTCGCCAACGCTTCGCTGCAGTGGTTGCCGGATCATCGGACGCTGCTGCGGCGGCTGACGGGGCTGCTGGCGCCGGGCGGGGTGATCGCGGTGCAGATGCCCTTGTCGTGGGACACGCTGCATTACCGGGTCATGCGACAGGTGCGCGGCGAGGGGCCGTGGGCCGAGCGGCTGAAGGAGCGCGAGACCATCCAGGCGCTGCTGGACCCGGCGGACTATTACGACGTGCTGGCCGAGGGCTGCGAGGACATCGACATCTGGTCCACCACCTATCTGCACGCCCTGGGCGGCGAGCGCCCGGTGCTGGAGTGGATGAAGGGGACGGCGCTGCGGCCGCATCTGACGGCGCTGGCCGATGATCCGGCTATGCGGGACGCCTGGCTTTCGGCGCTTTCCGACGCCCTTTCGCAGGCGTTTCCACGGCGTCCGGACGGGGTGACCCTGCTGCCGTTTCCGCGGCTGTTCCTGATTGCTCGGCGACGAGCTTTCGACGGCGCAGGCCGGTGACCGGTCCGTCCAGCGTGGCCAGTTCGGCCGTCATGGCGCGATAGCCGGCCTCGACGGCGGGGGCGTAGGCCTTCCAGTCGCGGATATCGACGCCGTCGGGGGTGGGCTGGACCAGAACATCGACGACGCCGCGCGAACGCTCGACTTCGGCGTCCGAGGTCAGGGTCGCCGAACGCATCATGATGGAGACGATGGGCGGGCCGCGGCGCCAGGCTCCGGTCGCCAGCAGCCGCCAGATGGAGGGCGGATGCTCGATCAGCTGCGGATCGACGCCGCGCGCCTGCGACATGTCGATGCCGATGACCGGGCCGGCGTTCATCTGACGCATGACCTCGGCGGGCAGGTTGTTCAGCACGGCGCCGTCCACCAGCACCTGACGGTCCAGAACCACGGGCGGCAGCAGGCCGGGGATGGCGATGGTGGCGCGCATGGCCCGGCGCATGGAGCCCCGGCGGTGCACATCGACCCGGCCCGAGGTCAGATTGGTCGAGACGCAGAAGAAGGGCAGCAGCAGATCGGCCAGATCGGTCTCGCCATAGGCGGCCTGGAGCAGCTTATCGACCTTTTTCGCCCGGCTCATGGCCAGCATGGGGAAGGTGATGTCGCTGAGCGGGTCGCTATCGACGAAGGAGCGTTTGATGCGGTCCTCCAGCTCGTCCAGCGTCCAGCCCATGGCGGGGCCGGCGGCGACCACCGCGCCCATCGAGGCGCCGCCGACGAAGTCGATGGGCACGCCGGCCTCCTGCAGGGCGCGCAGGGCGCCGATGTGGGCATAGGCGCGGGCGCCGCCGCCGGACAGGACCACGCCCACGGCCGTGCCGGTGATGACGCGGGCGATGCGGTCGGCGTCGGCCTGATCGCCCTCCATCGCCTGGAACCAGCGGCCCGGCTGGACCGCGTCGATCCAGACGGAGGTGTTGGCGGGGCGGGCCATGCGCGGATCGCGCAGCAGGATCAGGTCGGTGCGGCGCTGGGCGTCGGGCACGCCGGCATGGGGCAGGGGCCGGTTGGGCGGGGCCAGCAGGCACTGGCCGACGACGAACAGCCGATCGACCTGACGCGCGCACAGGGCGGCCCAGGCGGGCTCGTCGGCCTCGGCGACATAGAGGACGAAGTCGTGGGCGTCCTCGACCCGGCTGAACCATTCGCTGGCCGAGGACAGGGCCGAATGGTCGATGACCTGACAGGTGAAGCCGTTGGCCTCGATGGCCGCGGCGACGCGCTCGACGAAGGCGCGGATAGGGCGGGGGCGGGCCGAAAGGAAGCCGAACACGCTCGGCTCGCCGCCGCCGGAGCGGCGGTCGCGGGCGCGCTGGATCATCAGGCGCGACAGCTCGACCATCAGGTCCGGCTCGGTGCGGGCGGCCTCGAAGAAGGCCTCGCGCGGCAGGGCCAGCACCTCGGAATCACGCAGGGCCACGACGTCGGCGGTGTGCGGACTGCCGGCCAGCATGGCCATCTCGCCCGCCGGTTCGCCCGGACGGATGACGCCGACGAACTGGGGCGGCTGGTCGTTGTGCTCGCTGCGGAAGACGCCCAGACGGCCGGCGCGCAGCAGATACAGGGTGTCGGCGTCGTCCCCCTCGGCGAACAGGGTCTCGCCCCCCGTCAGCGCGAACCAGCTGGCCGGGGTGTTGCGCCCGCTCTCGAAGATGCGGTGCAGGGCGTCGGAGAGCCGGTCTGAGCGGGCGGGGGACATGGTGAGGGAGTAGGGCTTAGGAATTAGGAATTAGAGAAGGGGTTTAGATGAGCTTCGCCTCTAGTGCTGGCCGGTAGGCAAGGCATCGCCAAACAGGCTGGCCAGTCGGTGGTTCTGGTCGCTGAATCGCCTCCAGCAATCCTGCTCAATCCCGGGGATCAGCGCGTCGGCCTCGGCGTCGGTCAAATTGTCTGCCTTGGCGATCCAGTCGGTGTCGGGCTGGAGGGCATCCAGTCCGCCGAGATAGTAGATCGCCATTCCGACAACATAGCGCGCTTCGGGCTCATCCATTTCGCCGGATCCAACGGCGGCGGTCGCCCCTGCGAAGCAGCGAAAGTCTCGCTCAATCTCTGCATCGCTCGAACCGGACAGGGAATCCGGCATGGGGACTGCCAGAAGCGCGGCGACGATGAGGCTGATCATGGATGTGGTCCCCGATGGTGGACCGACCATAGCGCGTTCCGGCGCGACGGCGAGCCCGTCGTTACCACGCCCCCAACTCCCTCAGCTCCCGCGCCAGGTCGTCCGGCAGGTCCGTCGCGCCCATGGCGGTCAGGTCGACCGGGGCGTCCTTCGGCTCGAGGTAGCGCCAGCCCTGGAAGGGGCGGCGGGCGAGGGGGGCGGTGCGGATGACGCGGGGCTCCAGCGTGATCTCGCAGCGGCTCTGCTGGCCGTCGCCGAGGGTGCTGATGTCGAGGATCGGCTGGCGGCACAGGACCGCGCCCTTGATGACCCAGTAGAGGGAGCCGCCGTCCTCCATCTCGGTCGCGCGCTTGGGCGTCATGCGGGTGTGGACGATGTGCGGCTGGCCGGACGCGGCGCGGGCTTCCAGCCACTCCACCTCGGAGACGCCGACGCAGAGCTTGATCATGTGCAGGGGCATGAGGGGCATATGGCGCGGTGCGCGGTCGGGCGCCAGCGGGGATGGCAAGTGATTGGTGATTGGTGATTGGTGGATGCTGGCCCGGTCTCTCCTGCCCGCAGATCCACCGCCCCTGCCTGCGGCATCGAACCACCAATCACCAATCACCAATCACTTTCCGGGCTCCGGCCTCCGCCACTTTCGCGCGAACCTTCAGCGCCGTTCTGGTGACTGGTGTTAACGTGGGGCTGAGTAGTTTCCCTGTGAAGACAAGGGCTTTCGACAGGCGTAAGGGCTGCCGTAACGGAAGGCGGCGGCATGTACGGATTGATTGGCCGGATGACGGCCAGGGCGGGCCAGAGGGAGGCGCTGACGGCGATCCTGACGGAACGCATCGCGCTGGGGATGCCCGGCTGCCTCAGCTACATCGTCGCCCACGATCCGGCGGAGGCCGACGCCATCTGGGTGACCGAATGCTGGATCAGCGAGGACGCCCACCGCGACGCCCTGACCATCCCGGCGGTGAAGGCCGTCCTGCAGCGCGGCCTGCCGCTGATCGCGACGTTCGAAGATGCGCGGGTGACGGCGCCGGTGGGCGGGCTGGGGATCGGTTAGGTAGTGATTGGTGATTGGTGATTGGTGATTGGCCGGCAGTGAGCGACCGCACGGTCCGCGCCGCCCTTCCGCCACCAGCCAGGTCCAGGCGCTGAGCCCTGACCGGGAACCACAAAGCGCCTGTCAGCGGAAGGGCGACGCGGACGGCTCCCGCTGCAGGCTGTCAGCCAACCACCAATCACCAATCACTTTCCGGGCTCAGCCCCTTCCGCAGAAGGCGCCGCCCGTCAGGCCTCCGCCGCCCGCACCACCGCCAGAACCACGCCGTCGCCGACCTGTTCGCCGACGGTGACGGAGACGCTTTCGACCACGCCGTCGAAGGGGGCGATCAGGGCGTGTTCCATCTTCATGGCTTCCAGCACCACGATGGGCGCGCCCTTGGCGACGGTGTCGCCCGCCATGGCTGGGGCGGCGACGATCTTGCCGGGCATGGGCGCGCGCAGGGAGCCGTCGGAGGCGGGGGCGCCACCTGTCGCCCCGAACGTCACGCTACGCTGCAGGGTGAAAGCGTCGCCGCGATAGAACAGGGTGGGCGGTTCCTCACTGGTCAGCCCGACGTATTCTCCATCGCTGAAGCGGATCAGCATCTGCTCGTCCCGGGCCGTCCAACTCCGGTCTCCAACCGTCACCTGCCAGTCCAGCCTTTCCCGCCAGTTGGGCGAGTTCCAGTTGGGCACATAGGCATCGCCGACGACTGCATCACCAGAGACCCACACGCGGTAGCCTGACCGTCGTGAAGCGTTGAGCCGCAGACCATGCGCACCGCCGGAAGAGGTCCAGACGTCGCTGTACTGATCGGATGTGAAGCTGGTCGATGCGGCATTCAGAACGGCCGTTGCCTGCACGGGCAAGGGGATCGCGTTCAGCGTCAGTTGATCGGCCTCGACCCTGAGAAAGTCGGTATCCACGTCTCCGTCCAGGAACCGGGGGTGACGCAAACACCGCGCCAGGAACCCGGCATTGCAGCGCACAGGGGCGACTTCGATGTTTTCGCACGCCTCTGCCAGATCACGAGCCGCAAGGTCACGGTCGGGGCCCCACGCAATAATCTTGGCGATCATGGGGTCGTAGAATTGTGAGACCTGATCCCCTTCCTGCACGCCCGTATCAATGCGCACCGGGACCCGGGTCATGATCAAGTGGTCCAGCTTGCCGATCGACGGCAGGAAGCCGTTGGTGGGATCCTCGGCATAGAGGCGGGCCTCCATGGCCCAGCCGTTCATGGGGATGTCGGCCTGGGCCAGCGGGATGGGTTCGCCGGCGGCGACGCGGAACTGCCATTCGACGAGATCGACGCCGGTGATGGCCTCGGTGACCGGGTGTTCGACCTGCAGCCGGGTGTTCATCTCCATGAACCAGATGCGGTCGGCCTTCAGCCCGTCCGAGGCGTCGGCGATGAACTCGATGGTGCCCGCGCCCTGATAGTTCACGGCCTTGGCGGCGCGGACGGCGGCGGCGGTGACGG
>JAVHYH010000149.1:6526-8320 GCA_031119155.1 Brevundimonas sp. | reverse complement strand
TAGCCCAGCTTGCCGTTCAGGGCGGTGACCAGCATCAGCGAGTTGTCGAGGCCGCGCTTGATGTTGTCCTCGCGGGGCTCAATGCCGACGACGCAGTTGTCGGTGAAGCTGATGGCGGCGTCGGCGACCAGACGGACCGACTGCAGGAAGTTGTAGGCCATCACCGGGTTGAAGACGTTCAGCTCGAAATGTCCCTGCGAGCCGGCGAACGTCAGGGCCGAGTGGTTGCCGAACACCTGGGCGCAGACCTGGGTCAGGGCTTCGGACTGGGTCGGATTGACCTTGCCCGGCATGATCGAGGAGCCCGGCTCGTTCTCCGGCAGGGCCAGTTCGCCCAGACCCGAACGCGGGCCGGAGCCCAGGAAGCGGATGTCGTTGGCGATCTTGAACAGCGAGGCGGCGACCGTGTTGATCGCGCCGTGCGAGAACACCATGGCGTCGTGGGCGGCCAGGGCCTCGAACTTGTTCGGGGCCGTGGTGAAGGGCAGGCCGGTGATGCCGGCGATCTGCTCGGCGACCTTTTCAGCGAAGCCGACCGGGGCGTTCAGGCCGGTGCCGACGGCGGTGCCGCCCTGCGCCAGTTCCATCAGCTTGGGCAGGGTCTGCTCGATCCGCTCGATGCCGTTGGCGACCTGCTGGGCGTAGCCGCCGAACTCCTGACCGAGGGTCAGCGGGGTGGCGTCCTGGGTGTGGGTGCGGCCGATCTTGATGATGTGGGCGAACTCTTCGGCCTTGTACTTCAGCGCCGCGTGCAGGTGCTCCAGCGCCGGCATCACCTGGCGGGCCACCTCCTCGGCGGCGGCGATGTGCATGGCCGTCGGATAGGTGTCGTTCGACGACTGGCTCATGTTGACGTGGTCGTTGGGGTGGACGGGCTTCTTGGTGCCCATCTCGCCGCCCAGCATCTCGATGGCGCGGTTCGAGATCACCTCGTTGGCGTTCATGTTCGACTGGGTGCCCGAACCGGTCTGCCAGACGACCAGCGGGAAGTGGTCGTTCAGCTTGCCCTCGATCACCTCATTGGCGGCGGCGACGATGGCGTCGGCCAGCTTGGGATCCAGCTTGCCCAGATCGCGGTTGGTCTCGGCGGCGGCGCGCTTGACGATGCCCAGGGCGCGGACGATCGGCAGGGGTTGCTTTTCCCAGCCGATCTTGAAATTGCCGAGTGAGCGCTGCGCCTGCGCACCCCAGTAACGGTCGGCGGCGACCTCGATGGGGCCGAAGGTATCGGTTTCGGTGCGGACGTTGCTCATCGCGGACGGCTCTCTCAGGCGTGGCGGGAAGATGCGCGGGGGTGTAGCACGGGGAGGCGGGCGGGCAAGGCTCGCGGCGGAAACCGTGAATGACCCCCGGCTGGATCGGCACTGGCAAGGTGCGCGCGCGAGAGAGCGGCGAGGTGGTGGAGATCGCCATCGACGGGCTGACCACCCAGGCGAAATACTACAAGCCGCTGGTCTATGAGTTCATGCGCAAGGAGTGGTCCTCGCGTCCGGCCTGGGGCGATTACGTCGTCGAGATCGTGATGGAGCACGTCGGCGATCCGCCGTGGATGGACCTCGACAACCTGGCCAAGGCCCTTCTGGACGCCATCAAGGGCTATCTGTTCCACGACGACAGCCAGGTCGCCCGGCTGCTGGTCGAGCGGAATGAGGGCGAGCGTGAGCGTATCACGATCCGGGTGTTTCCGAGACGGTAAGAGGGGCTGGGGCGCGCCTGAAAGCCGCCAGAGGGTTTGACCGGATATTCGCCGGAACCTGTCTCTCCTAGCCTCCGCCTCCGCATTCAGAAGGAGGT
>JAVHYH010000149.1:0-6516 GCA_031119155.1 Brevundimonas sp. | reverse complement strand
TGTGCGTGGCGATGTCAAAGACCTGAAGGTGGGCAGCCTAACAGGTCGATGCGTCAGAATTGGTCGTGTGACCACAACGGTCGTCATCCTGGAGCGTTTCGCGTGTCTCCCTTCTCCCTCGATGGGGGAAGGGCCGGGGATGGGGCGCGCTCGGTGTCGAGGTGAGAGGCGCTTCAGGCGGTGTCGACGGAGCCTTGCGAGGTCTTTCTGAAGCCGTCTGCATGCACCCCCACCCAACCCTCCCCCATCGAGGGGAGGGCTTTCAGTGCTGAATGCTCGGGAAGGCGGGCCTGCCTGACAGGATTTGGCAGGGTTGGAGGGTGTCGGGAGTGTCGGATCAGGGCGCGCGCTGGAAACGCAGCGTCGGCAGGCGCATCTGCATGTCGGCGCCGACGAACAACTGGGGCTCGGACGGACGTTCGATGCCGGCCTCGGCCTCCTTGCGGTTGACGCAGGCGCGGGCGTCGGCGGCGAGGGCCAGGAAGTCCGGCGCGTTCGGCAGGGTCTCCAGGATGCATCCGTCGAACCACGGATAGCGCTCGTCCGCGCCGCAGCCGAACGAGGTCCGGTCCCGCCGGGCCGCCGTCAGCACCATCCGGTTCGGGCCCTGCAGGGCGTTCAGGAAGATGCCGGAGTAGCAGGCCGAGACGATCACCACGGTGGGGCGGGCGCCGCAGGTGTTGCGGACCATGTTCGCCATCACGTCCGGCGTCATGCGCGGCGCATCGCCGAAGACCATCCCGTCCGGGGCGCCGTGAGAGGTGAAATAGAGCAGGCAGCCGCGCGTGGCTTTGGCCGCGGCGGTTCGCACGCCGGACAGGACGGCGTCCGGCGCATCACGCTGGAGGCTGAACTCCACCATATTGGCGCGCTCGAACCCCGCCCGCTGGAAGGCCTGTCCCAGATCGCGTCGGGCATTGTCGAAGGCCTGGATCGGCTGGCCACGCCCGTCACGCCAGTCCGCCTGGATAATGGCGGCGGTCCAGCCCTCGAACCGACTCCCGGGCTGGCCCTGGGCGCAGGCGGGCGCGGCGAACGCCAGCAAGCCCGTCAGGACGACAATCAAACCCCGAAGCATTCGCACCCCCCGCAGTTTCAGTCTGCGACGTTATCCGATCAGGGCGCGAGGGGAAGGGGCTACTTCTTCCGGAACTGGTCCAGCGAGATGACCTTGGGCGCGTCATCGCCGCCCAGCGCCGGCACGGGCGTGTCATCGGCGTCGGCGGCGGCGATCTCGGCGGCGATTTCATCGACGGTCGCCGGCGGCTCGAACTGCAGCAGGAACTGCACCGACGGGTCGTAGAAGCGGGTCACGGCCGTGTAGGGCATGGCCAGCACCTTGGGCATGCCGCCGAACTTCAGCATCACCGAGAACCGGGTCGGCTCGACCTTCAGGTCCCAGTACTGATGCTGGAGGACCACGGTCATCTCGTCCGGATATTTGGCGATCACGTCCGGCGGAACGCTGACGCCGGGCGCCCGCGTCTTGAAGGTGATGTAGAAGTGGTGCGCGCCGGGGATCCCGTCCGGAAGGGCCGCCCGCTCCAGCGCAGCCTTGATCACCCCGCGCAGGGCGTCCTGCGCCAGCTGCTCGTAGTGCATGTCGTCCACGGGGGGCGTTTCTTCAGCCATCGGGTCGGGGTCTCGCTGTCCAGCGGCGGTGATAACCCCCGACGGGCGCGGGCGGAAGACGGCAAAGAGGGTTAGCGCGGGGATTTGTCCCCAAGCGCGGCATTTCTCGACTTTCAAAAGAGGAGGGCTTCTGTTGCTAGGCGCCCGCCATTCTTTCCAGGAAGAAGGAGGGCGCTTCTCAAATGGCGGGAAAGTGGAGGGCTTCTGTTGCCAGGCGCCCTCCGGGCCCCGCCTGAGGATCTGAACCCCCAGGACTTAGTTCGGAATTACCGGAACCGCATTACGCGGCGACGGCGTATTCCCCAGCGAAGTTATCGTTCGCAGTTAGAAAATGACCCGATACGGTGGGTCAGGACGAGCGAAAGCAATCCTCTTTACACGTCCGTCGATGCTAGTCGGCCCCGCACTATCCCGCTGATAACCGGGAGAGAATGGTGGAGCCGCCGGGAATCGCACCCGGGTCCGGTCCGCTTATTACAGGCGCATTTATCGCCATAGTCCGGCCGAAACCGGACAGGACCAATATAGGACGAAACGGATTGGAATTGAAGGGTGTTCGCGGATCAGCCGCGGCCGACAGGACCCGGACGGCGATTGTCGATCACCGGCCGGTTGTGCGCCCGCCGCTCTTCCGCCTGCGTCTTCAGTGCGGCCCAGTCGGCCCGGGCCAGGCAGACGCGGGTGGTCAGCCGGCTGCCGGACCTGGGCAGGTTCTCGCAAACCACCTGGGCGTCCGCGGCCGACGCGGGGACGGCGGCGGGCTGGTTCAGGGCGAGCACAAGGGCGAGAGAAGCAAGCACGGCGAACCTCCAGCGCGGTTTGGACCGTCACTCTTGATCCATCTGGTCGCTTCGTCAACCTCAGGCTGTCGCGGCGGCTTGCTGCTCGGACAGGAGGCAAGGCCGTTCGGTGGTATCCGCCGGTGAGTGGGGCTTCAGTTCCGCGGTTCGGGACAGATGGAACTTGGATCTGTGGCGCACGCAGGCGTGCCGCGCGAGTCCACGACATTATCGCGCCAACGGCGGGCGGCCTCGCGGTTGTAGTCGGCGACCCCGACGCGGGTGCAGACGTTGCGCGAACGGTTGGAGCCGGTTTCGCGCTCGCGCCGACAGACGACCCGTTGGTCATCGGCGTTTGAGGCGAGCGCTTGCGTCCCCGCGGCGGGTGCGGCGGCGCTCTCGACGCGCGGCCCGTCCTGCGCGGGGGCCACGACCTGGTCCTGTCCGGAGATCATCAGCGCGAAAAGCAGGGTGATCAGCATAGGCTTCTTGTCTGTTGAGGCACGCGCTGTCAGCGCGCCGGCGAGTTGATCATTCTCTTTGCTCGGGCGTTCCGCGGCTGTCGACCACGTTGTCGAACCAGCGGCGAGCGGCTTCACGGTTGTAGTCAGCGACGCCGGCGCGGGTGCAGACATTGCGCGACCGGTTGGAGCCGGTGCTGCGTTCGCGACGGCAGACGACCTGCTGGTCGCGGGGGCTGCTGGCGAGTTCCGTCGGACGCTCGCCGGCCTGCGCCTCCTCGGCCCGGGGCTCCGCCTGCACCGCTGTCGCGAGAGGCTCCTCGATGACCGGCGCCGGCGCCGGCGTCGGGTCCTGGCTGATCACGGCGAGGCTGAACAGAATAGCGGTCAGCATGGTCCCCTCCACAAGTTGATGTCGCATATCGACACCAAGTCGGGATGCAATCAAGGGTTCTTGTCGAACGCGGTCGTCTGGTCGGGCGAAGCCGTGTGGGGAGGGATGACCCTCTTCCAGCCGGGCGTCTGGTTGCGGAACCACGTCAGCTGCCGCTTGGCGTAGTTGCGCGTCGCCTGCCGGGTGGCGTCGATCGCCTGATCCAGCGTGGTCTCACCGGACAGATGGGCGGTGAACTCGCGCACCCCGACGGCCTTCATCGCGGGCAGGTCAGGCGACAGGCTGCGGGCCATCAGGGCGCGGACTTCCTCCAGCGCGCCCTGTTCGACCATCTGGCTGACGCGCAGGTCGCAGTTGGCGTAGAGGCGCTCGCGCTCCGGCTCGACCACCAGACCGGTCCATGAACCCGGCGCCAGCAGGGGCGTGGTGTCGGCGGTCCAGTCGCTGAGGGCGCGGCCGGTGTGCTCAGCCACGGCGCGGGCGCGGATCAGGCGCTGGCGGTCGCCCTGTTCGATGCGGGCGGCGGCGGCGGGATCGAGCGTGGACAGGCGGCGGCGGAAGGCGGTCTCGCCCTCGCGGTCGAAGGCGGCGTCCAGCGCGTCGCGGACCTCGCCGGGGACATCCGGAATGTCGGCCAACCCCTTGGTCAGGGCCGTGAAATACAGGCCCGTGCCGCCGACCAGCAGGGCAGGGCGGCCCGCGTCGGCCAGTTCTGCCAGCACGGGCATGACCGCGCGGCTCCACCGGCCCACGGACCAGGCCTCGGCGGCGTCGGCGACGCCATAGAGACGGTGCTCGGCCTCGGCCTCATCCGCCGCCGAAGGACGCGCGCTGAGGACGCGCAGGTCGGCGTAGAGCTGCTGGCTGTCGGCGTTGAGGATCACCGCCCCGGTCCGCGCGGCCAGATCCATCGCCAGCCGGGACTTTCCGGAGGCGGTGGGGCCGGCGATGAGGGTGAGGAGGGGCTGGGACAATTCGAGGCTCGCGGGGCGGGGCTTCCGGCGATAGAACGCAGGCCCCGCAGCCGCAACCCGCCGGACACTGAGCCTTGCCTGATCGCGCCACCGTCATCGCCGCCCTCGACGCCATCACCGACCCGAAGACCGGGCAGGGACTGGTCGCCGCCGGTCTGGCGCAGGGGCTGACCGTGGCGGAAGACCGCGCGGGCTTCGTCATCGAGGTTCCGGCGGGCGAGACGGCGCTCTACGCCCCCGTCCGCGACGCCGCCGAGGCCGCGCTGAAGGCGTTGCCGGGCATGGCGCGGGTGTCCGTGATCCTGACCGCCGAGACCGCGCCGGCGACCAAGCCGCGCCGCACCGCCAGCCTGTCGCCGCAGGCGGTGGACCAGACCCGGCCCAAGGCGCCCGTCGCCACCGACCGCCCGGCCCATGTGCGCAAGGTGCTGGCCGTCGCCTCGGGCAAGGGCGGGGTGGGCAAGTCCACGGTGGCGGTGAACCTCGCGGCGGCGCTGGCCGCGCGGGGGCTGTCGGTCGGGGTGCTGGACGCCGACGTCTATGGCCCGTCGCTGCCGACCATGCTCGGAGTCTCGGGCAAGCCGGACTATGTCGACGGCATGATCCAGCCCCATGTCGCGCAGGGGCTGAAGGCCATGTCGGTGGGGCTGCTGACCAGGGCGGACGACGCCATGGTCTGGCGCGGGCCGATGGCTTCACAGGCCCTGACCCAGATGCTGACCCAGACGCGGTGGGGCACGGAGGATGCGCCGCTGGACGTGCTGGTGGTGGACCTGCCGCCCGGCACCGGCGACGTGCAACTGACCCTGATCCAGAAGACGCCGCTGGACGGGGCGGTGATCGTCTCGACCCCGCAGGAGGTGGCGCTGGCCGACGCCCGCCGGGGCCACACCCTGTTCCAGAAGGTCGGCGTGCCGACCCTGGGTCTGATCGAGAACATGACCGGGCCGATCTTCGGCAAGGGCGGGGCAGAGGCGGAAGCCGCGCGTCTGGGCGTCCGCTATCTGGGCGACCTGCCGCTGGACGCCGCCGTGCGCGAGGGCGGGGATGCGGGCGTGCCGGTGGTGCTGGCCGATCCGCAGGGCGATGTGGCGGCGCGGTTCGCGGGCTTCGCGGCCGGCGTCGCCGACGCGCTGGGGCTGTAGCCTCCATGTCGGTGTCGGCCCTGATCGCGCTTCTGGCGGCGCTGCAGATCGGTCAGGCGACGACGCCTGCTCCCGACGCCGGGCCGCGCGCCGACAGCGTGGCGGAGCATCGGGCATGGCTGGCGGAACAGGGCCTGCTGGCCGGGCGTCCGCGTCTGGTTCCGGGCCAGACCGCCGCCTTCGCCCTGGCGACCGAGCGCCATTGCGGCGTCACGCCCGGCTCTTTGCTGACCGTCGATCCCACCACCGGCGCGCTGTCCTTCGCCGGCGGCGACGGGGTTCAGGGGCTGGATCGCTTCCTGTGCGTCTTCGCCGTGCTCCAGGTCGCGGTGGCCGAGGATCAGGGGCCGGATCGGGACGCCGCAGAATAAAATTCCACGCACCGGGTTTTCAAACGCAACCCGAGCGGCCACCTTTCCGGTTCCCGTCCTCCTCCCGAGAGCCGCCCATGTCCGTCGACGCCCTGTTCCGTCCCTTCAAGATCAAGGGGCTGACGCTGCCCAACCGCATCGTCATGGCGCCGATGACCCGCTCCTTCTCGCCCAACGGCATCCCGTCCGAGGGCGTGCCCGGCTACTACCGCCGTCGCGCGGAAGGCGATGTCGGCCTGATCGTCACCGAGGGCACGGTGGTCGAGCGCCCGGCGGCCCGCAATGACGCCGCCGTGCCGGTCTTCCACGGCGAGGCCCTGCCGGAATGGCAGAAGGTGGTGGACGAGGTCCACGCCGCCGGCGGCCTGATCGCGCCGCAGATCTGGCACGTCGGCTCGGCACGCGGGCAGGGCGCCGAGTGGGAGCCGCTGGGCAAGGTCGACAGCCCCTCAGGCCTGACCGGTCTGGGCCGCCAGAAATACGAGGCGATGACCGACGAGGACATCGCCGACACCATCGCCGCCTTCGGCCGCTCGGCCCGCGCGGCCAGGGAGATCGGGTTCGACGCCGTCGAGATCCACGGCGCCCACTCCTATCTGATCGACCAGTTCTTCTGGAACGTGCTGAACACCCGCACCGACCAGTGGGGCGGCGCCACCATCGGCGAGCGCACCCGCTTCGGCGCCGAGGTGGTGAAGGCGGTGCGCGAGGGGATCGGCGAGGAGATGCCGCTGATCCTGCGCCTGTCCCAGTGGAAGAG
>JAVHYH010000148.1 GCA_031119155.1 Brevundimonas sp. | reverse complement strand
GCCCCGGAGTCCGCGCAGGACCCCGCCGAGGTGGCCGCGACCGCGAAGCTCAACGAAGGCATCGTCGCCAACAACGAGGCCGCCGAGGCCGCGGAAGCCGCCGACCAGATCCGCTTCGAGACCGAAAGCCAGCGCTGGCGGGATGAGAGCGCTCGCGCCGAGACCGCCCGCGTCGAGTGGGAGGCCAATGTCGCCGCCGCCAACGCCGCCCAGGCCCGCTGGGAGCAGCAGCGCGCCGACTATGAGGCCCGACTGGCCGCCTGCCGCGCGCGCGGCGGCTGCCCGACGCCACGCTAAGGCGCCGGGCCGGGGGGCGAGGTGAGCGATCAGGGACTGACACGACGCGGCCTCGGGCTGACGGCGGGGGCGGCGGCCATGCTCGCGGCGGGCGGCGTCCGGGCGCAGGCTGACGGGCCGATGGTGCAGACGCTATATGGACGGCTGCGGCTGTCGCGCGAGGGACAGGTCTGGACCGGCAAGGGCATCCCCTATGGCCAGGCCGACCGCTTCCGCCGCCCCGTGCCGCCGGGTCCGTGGACCGGGCGCCTGGAGGTCGAGCGTTACGGCCCCGCCTCGCCCCAGCGTGGCAATGAGCCGAACCAGTCCGAGGACTGCCTGCGCCTGAACGTCTGGACCCCGGCGACCGGCGGCGCCGCGCGGCCGGTGATCGTCTATATCCACGGCGGCGCCTATTCGACCGGTTCGGGCTCCAGCCCCCTGACGAACGGCGCCCGGCTGGCGGCGCGCGGCGATGTGGCGGTGGTGACGGTGAACCACCGGCTCGGGCCGCTGGGCTATGCGTCGCTGGGGCGGATTGCGGCGGGGTTCGAGGACAGCGGCAATCTGGGCCAACTGGACCTGATCCTCGCGCTGGAGTGGGTGCGGGACAATATCGCGGTCTTCGGCGGCGACCCCGGATGCGTCACCGTGGTCGGCCAGTCCGGCGGCGGGGCCAAGATCGCCACCCTGATGGCCATGCCCGCCGCCGCCGGCCTGTTCCACCGCGCCGCCACCATGAGCGGCCAGCAGGTGACCGCCTCCGGCCCGCTGAACGCAACACGGCGCGGGGAGGTCTGGCTGGAGGCGCTGGGCCTGACGGCGGACCGCGCCGAAGAGGTCCGCACGATGCCGGTCGCCGGCCTGCTGGAGGCGGCGGGCGCGACCGATCCGATCCTGGGCGGCTCGCTCTATTTCGGGCCGGTGCTGGATGGGCGCAGCCTGCCGCGCCATCCTTTCTGGCCCGACGCCCCGGCGCAGTCGGCCCACGTCCCGATGATGATCGGCAACTGCCGCGAGGAGACCCTGGCCTTCCTCGGCGACGATCCCGCCAATGCAGGCCTGACCTGGGAAACCCTCCCGACGAAGCTGACGCCCGTGCAGATGCGGATCGACATCGCCCCGGAGGCGGTCGTCAACTGGTATCGGCGCGCGCATCCGACGCTGACGCCTGACGAGGTGCTGATCCGGGCCACCACCGCGGCGCGATCCTGGCGGGCGGCGGTCATCGAGGCCGAGGTGCGCGCGGCGCAGGGCGCGCCCGCCTTCGTGTATCAACTGGACTTCCCCAGCCGCCGGGCCAACGGCCGGACCGGCGCCTACCACACCTCGGACATCCCCCTGATGCTGGACAACGTCGAGGCCGAGGGCTCCGGCTCGGCGGGACCGGACGGGCAGGCCATGGCCGACCGCATGGCCGACGCCCTGATCGCCTTCGCCCGCACCGGCGATCCCAACCACCCCGGCCTGCCCCGGTGGACGCCATACTCGCTGGAACGCCGCGAGACGATGGTGCTGGACCGGACATCCCGGATGGAGGACGATCCACGCGGGGAAGAGCGGCGCTTCTTCGGGCGGATCCCGTATATCCAGCCGGGAACCTAGAGGCGCACCTCCGCCCGCCGCCGGTCGCTCTCGATCCCGGCCTCCAGCACTGCCATGACGGCCAGCGCATGCTCCGGCGGAACCGGGTTTTCGCCCCTTCCCGTCAGGGCGGCGGCGACAGCGGCGTAGTAGCCCTCATAGGCGCCGGGCGGGCAGGCCAACTCCAATCGCGCGCCGGTCGCGCCGTCGACCAGAACCGCGGGGCGAGGATCGACGCCCCAGCCCGGGGCGCCGACGGCCATCCCCGCCTTCAACTGGTCCTCCTGCACATCCAGGCCGCCCTTCAGCCAGGAGGCCTTCGCCCCGTGCACGGCGAACCGGACATCCGGGGCCGGCGTGGTCATGTCGGCGTGCAGGATCACCCGCTTGTCGGCATAGCGCAGAACCGCATGGGCCCAGTCCACGGCCTGCCCGCCGTCGCGCAGGACCGCAAGCTCGCAACCGACGCCCAGCGGCATGCCGAACAGGACCAGCGCCTGATCGATCAAATGCGGGCCGAGATCGTTCCAGATGCCGCCGCCCGGACCGTCGCGCTCGCGCCAGCGGTCGCGGACCTCGGGGCGGTAACGGTCGAAGCGGCTTTCAAAGGTGCGGATGTCCCCCAGCGCCCCGGAGGCGATCTGAGACTGCAGGCCGAGGAAGTCGGCATCCCGGCGACGGTTATGGAAGACCGACAGGAACAGGCCTCGCTGGTGGGCCAGATCGGCCACGTCCCGCGCCTCGCCCAGCGACAGGGCGAAGGGCTTGTCGATCACCACCGCCTTGCCCGCCTCAAGCGCCGCCCGCGCCTGTGGCGCATGCAGGTCATTGGGCGTGGCCAGGACCACCAGATCGATCTCCGGATCGGCCAGCACCGCGTCGAAGTCCGCGACGGGACGAGCCTCCGGCCACAGCGCCCGCGCCTCCTCCGGCTTGCCGGTAACGATGCTGTGCAGGCGCAGGTCCGCACAGGCGGCGATCAGCGGGGCATGGAAGGTCCGGCCGGCATAGCCGAAGCCGACCAGGGCGACGTTGGGGCGGGGGCGGATCGTCATGACGCCCCTTCTAGCGCAATCCGTCGCACCCCTGCGGTCACGTTCGGCGCCATCCCGGCTTGCCAGAACACCGCTCTCGACGCGATAAGGTCGCACCGGCCCGCCTGAGGGGGGCTGCGCCGGAACCGGGGGATTTCTGATGTTGAATCGCAAGCTTGCGGGCCTGACGGCGCTCGCCGGAGCCTTCGCCGTGCTGGTCGGCTGCAGCAAGGGGCCGGAGATCGTCCCGGCCAAATTCACGGCCCGGCCGTCGGCGTCGGACATCGCCGAGATGTATCCGACCTTCGCCCGCATGGCCCGCATTCCGGGCCGGGTGAAGATGCGCTGCGAGTACACCATCTCGGGCACGCTGGAGCGGTGCCGTCGGGTGGCCGTAGCGCCGGAGGGGCTGAATTTCGAGGACGGCGTTTCGCGCCTGCTGTCCAAATACACCGTCGCACCCCAGACCCTTGATGGTCGTCCCGCGCCGGCGCCGATCACCTTCGTGATCAATTTCGACCCGCCCGCGGCCCCGCCGCCCTACACCGGCGCGCCGGTGCGTGACGCCGACGTGGCCGTCATCCGCCGCCAGCTGTCCTACATCGGCGAGGCCGAAGGACTATCCGCCGCCTTCCGGGCCAGCCGCAGCGTCGAGCTGGACCGGATGACCGCCGTCAGCGGGTTCGTTGAGCGCGCCTTCAGCGCCGAGGGCGCGCAGCGGCGGGCGACCATGCCGCTGGCCGTCGTGCAGGCCATGACGCCGGAGAACCGCGCCCGGCTGACCAGCCCGAGCGCCTATGTGATGCTGCCGCTGCTCAGCGACATCGAGGCCGCCAGCCCCGAGTTCTTCGCCGCCAACGAGCGTCTGGCCGCGCACATGCGCAACGCCTACTGCGCGGCCTATGCGTGCAGCACCGACCTGCCGGAAGCGGCGGCGGCGGAGAAGTAGGAACCGCGAACGCGGAGGCTCAGGCCTCCGCGTCTGCCTTGCGCTTCTGCATCAGGGCGTCGAACGAGCCCCAGACGCCGTCGGCGCCGTGCCACGAGCCCTTGGTCGCGGCCTTGGAATATTCGGTCGCGCGCGCCTCGAAGAAGTTGGCGTGCTCCACGCCCGACAGCAGGGATTGCAGCCAGGGCAGCGGGTTCTCGTTCGAGCCGCCGTACAGTTCCGGCAGTTGCAGCTGGCGCAGGCGCCAGTCGGCGATAAAGCGGATGTAGGCCTTGATGTCGTCCGGCGTCATGCCCTTCACCGGGCCCTGCTCGAAGGCCAGGTCGATGAACTTGTCTTCCATGTTCACGACGGTGCGGCAGCACTCGACGATGTCGTCGGCGACCGACTTGGTGACCGCGCCCGTCTCCTTGTTGAAGGCGTGGTACAGCTTGATGATGCCCTCGCAGTGCAGGCTTTCGTCGCGCACCGACCAGGACACGATCTGGCCCATGCCCTTCATCTTGTTCTGGCGCGGGAAGTTCATCAGCATCGCGAACGAGGCGAACAGCTGCAGCCCTTCGGCGAAGCCGCCGAACATGGCCAGCGTCCGGCAGATGTCGGCGTCCGTGTCCACGCCGAACTGGCCCATGTAGTCGTGCTTGTCGCGCAGGGCCTCGTATTCCATGAAGGCGCCGAACTCGGCCTCGGGCATGCCGATGGTCTCGAGCAGCAGGGCGTAGGCCGCGATGTGGATGGTCTCCATGTTGGCGAAGCTCGCCAGCATCATCTTGACCTCGGTCGGTTTGAACACCCGACCGTAGCGCTCCATGTAGTTGTCCTGCACCTCGATGTCCGCCTGGGTGAAGAAGCGGAAGATCTGGGTCAGCAGGTTGCGCTCGCCCTCGTCCAGCGCGACCGCCCAGTCCTTAACGTCCTCGCCCAGCGGCACCTCTTCCGGCATCCAGTGGACCTGCTGCTGCTTCTTCCACATGTCGAACGCCCACGGGTAGCGGAACGGCTTGTAGGCCGCCGACGGGGTCAGCAGACCCGGCGTGATCAGACCAGTGGGCGAGACGTGCGCGTTCATCGGGAGAATCCTGCCGGCGAATCCGTTGGGAGAAGTGATTTTCACCATGCGGGCGAGCGCGCCCGGCGCCAAGCCGAATTGCGGCTATTTAGCGATCACTTTTTCAGATACCGCTAGATGTAGTAGCTGAGCCATACTCTTCTGGGGACGAAGCGGGGGATGATCCCAAGCCGGACTTATGCCGCTGCGCCAAGGACTTGGGTGCGGAGCCGCCGCGCCGGGCGCACGTTTGTCTCGCAAGGAGGACAGCGATGACCTACACCCTCTATGGCGCGGCCGGTTCGGGATCGGTCCCTGTCGAGGCGGCCCTGACCCTGATCGGCGCGCCCTATCAGGTGATCGAGGCGGTCACCTGGGAGGGGGATGCGGAGCGCGAC
Organism: Brevundimonas sp.; assembly: GCA_031119155.1. Lineage (GTDB taxonomy): Bacteria > Pseudomonadota > Alphaproteobacteria > Caulobacterales > Caulobacteraceae > Brevundimonas. The sequence continues at coordinate 3,051 of JAVHYH010000148.1, read as the reverse complement.
AAGGTCGCTGCGGTCAATCCGATGCGACAGATCCCGGCCCTGATCACGCCTCACGGAGAGACCCTCACCGAAAGCGCCGCCATCCTGATCTGGCTGACCGAGCAGCATCCGGAGGCGGTGCTGGCGCCCGAGCCGGGCGATCCGCGCCGGGCGCAGTTCCTGCGCTGGATGAGCTTCATCCCGGCCTCGATCTATTCGATGTTCTGGGTCCGGGATGTCCCGTCCCGGCTGGGCGGGGACGATCCGGCGGCGCAGGCGGCGATCACCGCGCGCACCGCCGACCGCATCGCCGAATGCTGGGGCGTGATGGACAGCCAGATCACGCCGGGGCGGTGGCTGCTGGGGGACGAGCTGACGGTGCTGGACCTCTATGTCGCCGTCGCCAGCCGCTGGACGCCGCGTCGCGAGCGGTTCGCCGAGGTTGCGCCGAAGATGACGCCGGTGGTCAGGCGAGTCGACGCCCTGCCCGAGCTTCGGGCCTTCTGGGCCGAACGCTTCCCGTTCGAGGACTAGATCAGGCCGCGCGGCCGATGGTCCCGTTCGGCAGGTCGCCCGACAGGGCACGGCTGACGGCGTCGAACAGGCCTGCCTGGCTGACCGGCTTGGCCATGTGGGCGTTCATGCCGGCGGCGAGGCAGCGGACGACGTCCTCGGGCATGGCGTCGGCGGTCATGGCGACGATGGCCACATCTCCGGTCTGGCCCGGCAGCCCCCGAATCCGGCGCGTGGCCTCCAGCCCGTCCATGCGCGGCATCCGCACATCCATCAGCACCAGATCAAAAGCCTCGGCCCCGGCGGCCTCGACCGCCTCGACGCCGTCGCAGACCTCGATGACCTCGCAGCCCAGCGCCTGCAGCATGATGCGGGCGACCTCGCGATTGACCGGATGGTCGTCGACGACCAGCACCCGGGGCGCGCGCTCGTCCGCCGCCTCGGCAACCGGCGCGGCGATCTCGGCCGCGACAGGCTCGGGGGCCGGTTCGATGGCTGCATCGGCCAGCCGTTCCAGCGGCAGGTGCAGGGTGAAGGTCGAGCCCTCCCCGACCGCGCTCTCGACCTCGATCCGACCGCCCATCCGCGTCACATGGCGGGCGACAAGGGCCAGGCCCAGTCCCGCGCCGGAATGGCGGCGACCGATGGAGGCGTCGCCCTGTTCAAAGGCCTCGAACAGATCAGGCATGGCCTCGGGCGGGATGCCGATGCCGGTGTCCGAGACCCGGATGATCACGCCCCCGGAATGCCAGTCCAGCCGCACCTTCACCTCGCCCGCCTCGGTGAACTTCACCGCATTGGCGACCAGCGGATGCAGGGTCTGGCGCAGGGCGCGGCGATCGCAGGCGAAGCGGGCTCCGCGCGGCAGACGATCGTCGATGACCAGCGACAGGTCGCGCGCGCTGGCGGCGCCGCGGCTGGGCGTCATCGCCTCGCAGGCCACCGCCGCCAGATCGAGCGGCTCGGGGGACAGGGCGTCATCGCCATGGGCGAAGTCCAGGATGTCCTCGACAAGGATCAGCAGGCCGTCGCCCGACTCGCGGATCTGGCGCACCTGCCGCAGGGCCTCGGGATGCATGTCCGTGCGGGCGGCCAGCAGGTCGGCGAAGCCGGCGACGCCGTTCAGGGGCGTCCGCATCTCATGGCTCATCACCGCGAGGAAGCGGGAGCGGGCGGCCGAGGCCTCCTCCGCCCGACGGCGGGCTTCCTGGGCGACCAGGGTCCGGGCGCGCAGGCGCACCTCCAGTTGCCTCCGCTCGCTCATCAGGGTCGACAGCGGCAGGACCATCGCGACCATCGCCAGCATGAAGACGTTGTAGATGCTGAGCTGACGGACAATCAGCGGCACGCCCTCAAGGCCGGCGACGGGAGAGGGCTGGAACAGGCCGACCGGGCCGTGGCCGGTCAGGGTGGCGGTCCCACTGATGGCCGCCATGATCAACAGGGCCATTCCCGCCAATGTCGGCGTCAGGCGCAGGGTGATCGCCAGCATCGGCAGGAACGCGAGGAAAAGCAGCGGCGCCTCGTCCTGCCAGAACACGGCTCCCGCCACCGCGATCATGGCCCCCATCAGCAGCACAGCCTCGACAGCGGAGGCGGGCGCCACCGCATTGAACCGATGCGCCCGGGCGAACAGCAGCAGCACCGGCGTGACCAGCAGCAGCCCCATCAGCTCCACGCTGGCGAACGACTGGAAGGTGAACAGCAGCAGCGGCAGGGGCGGCTGACGCATGCCCCAGAGAATGGTGATCCCGATGGTGGCGATCGCAGTCACCGAGACCAGCGAGATGATGGCGAAGCGCACGAAACGCCTCGGCCGGCGCATGTCCAGCGCGGCGCCGCAGAAGCGCCGGGTCTGCACTGCGACCAGCCAGGCCAGCCCCATGTTCATCAGGGCGTTGACCCACAGCAACACGCCCGGATCGCCGCGCAGGACGTTGGAGAACAGGTTGATGGCGAAGCAGGAGGCGATCACCAGCACGGCCGGGCGGCGGTGCAGCTGCAGCAGGGCCGCCACCATGATTCCGTTCGACAGCCAGACCGTCACCGCCGAGAAGGTCGCCGTGCTCCAGTGACCCAGAACCTGCGATAGCGCGAAGAGCAGGACATAAACCCAGGGCGCCGGGCCGGCGACCCGACCCGCTTCGTGTCTGAACAGACGCCAACGACCCTGCAACAGGAGGCCCTCCAAGGCTCCAACTGATAGAATACCGTTACGCCTCAATCCGTAAACAAACTGACCAGAGGTCGAATGAGGGGTTTCCCCTAACGCGGGTGTCCGGCGCCGGACGGAACCGGGAGTGAGGCGGAGCCGTTTTTTGACCCGCGCCGCCTTCCTGCCGCGTCGCGGAGGAACGCCATGTCAGACATCATCGCCGAGCCGAGTTTCCACCCGCCCGAGGACGCCCTCGCCTTCTATGAGGAATCGCTGCGCCTGCTGAAGGAAAGCGGCATCCCCTTCCTGCTGTCGGGCACCTATGCGGTGACCGCCTATACCGGCATCCGCCGCCCGACCAAGGATCTGGACGTCTTCTGCAAGCCCGGCGACTACCCCCGCAT
>JAVHYH010000147.1 GCA_031119155.1 Brevundimonas sp. | reverse complement strand
TCGACCTGATCAAGCCCAATGCCTCCGAACTGGCCGGCGCCACCGGACTGCCGATCGAGACCGACGCCGAGATCGAGGTGGCGCTGGAAGCCCTTCTGGCCGCCACGACCGCCAGGGCCATCGTCGTCACCCGCGCCGGCAAGGGCATGAGCCTGATGCGGCGTGGCGAACCGGCCCGGCATTTCCCCGGCCGGGCGCGCGAGGTGTTCGACGTCTCCGGCGCCGGCGACACGGGTCTGGCGGCCCTTGGTCTGGCGCTCGGCGCCGGGGCCTCGCTGGAGCAGGCGGTGCAGCTCGCCATCCTCGCCTCGGGCGTCGTCGTGGGTAAGAGCGGCACGGCCGTGGTCAGTCCGGCCGAACTGATCGAGGCCGAGATGAGCCAGCACGCGGCCTTGGCCCAGTCCAAGGTCACGCCGCTGGATGAGTTGTCGGATCAGGTCGAGGCGTGGAAGCGTCAGGGGCTCAAAGTCGGCTTCACCAACGGTTGTTTCGACATCCTGCACCGGGGGCATGTGGCCTATCTGGCGCAGGCCCGCAGCTGGTGCGACCGGCTGGTGGTGGCGCTGAACACGGACGCCTCGGTGCGCCGGCTGAAGGGCGAGGGGCGGCCGATCAACGATCTGGACAGCCGCGCCGTGGTCATCGGCGGCCTGCAGTCGGTGGACCGGGTGACCAGTTTCGACGATCCGACGCCGCTGGCCCTGATCGAGCGGCTGCGGCCCGATGTGCTGATCAAGGGCGCGGACTATACCCGCGAGGGCGTGGTCGGCGGCGATCTGGTCGAGAGCTGGGGCGGCGAGGTGAAGCTGGCCACGTTCGAGGACGGCTATTCCACCACCCGCACGATTGAAAAGATGAAGGCTGACTGATGGCGCGTCGGATGATCGTGGTGACCGGCGGCGCGGGCTTCATCGGCTCGAACATCGTCGCGCGCCTGTGCGGCGAGGACCGGTACGATGTGGTGGTCTGCGACCGCATGGAAGAGGCGGCGCTGGGCAAGTGGAAGAACCTGGCCAAGCACGGCATCGCCGACTTCTGGTCGCCCGAGGAGCTGTTCGAGAAGCTGGAGCGCCACGCCGAGCGGGTCGAGGCCATCGTCCACATGGGCGCCATCTCCTCGACGACCGAGGCCGACGCCGATCTGATCATGCGGACGAATTTCAGCCTGTCGCGTGACCTGTGGGACTGGTGCGCCCTGCGCGGCGCGCGGCTGATCTACGCCTCCTCGGCGGCGACCTATGGCGACGGCGAGGACGGGTTCGAGGACCGGGACGACATCGAGTGGCTGTCCGCCCTGCGTCCGCTGAACGCCTACGGCTACTCGAAATACCTGTTCGACCAGTATGCGGTGAAACAGGCCGACCGGGGTCATGCGCCGGGTCAGTGGGCGGGGCTGAAATTCTTCAACGTCTATGGGCCGAACGAGTACCACAAGGGCGGGATGAAGTCGGTCGTGGCCCAGATCTGGCCCAAGGTGCAGGCGGGCGAGCCGGTGACCCTGTTCCGGTCGCACAATCCCAACTACGCCGACGGCGGCCAGATGCGGGACTTCGTCTTCGTCGAGGACGTGGTCGACATCATCGCCTGGCTGCTGGAGACCCCGGACGTGTCGGGCGTGTTCAACGCCGGGTCGGGGCAGGCGCGCTCCTTCCTCGATCTGGCCAACGCCACCTTCGCGGCGGCGGGCAAGGCCCCGCAGGTCGAGTATGTCGACACCCCGCTGTCGATCCGGGACAAGTACCAGTACTTCACCGAGGCCCGGATGGAGCGCGTCCGCGCCACCGGCTACAGCGGCCAGTCGACGCCGCTGGAGGAGGGGGTTCGCCGCTATGTGCAGGACTTCCTGATGAAGCCGGACGCCTACCGGTGAGCCGCGCGAAGCTGACATTCCGGCAGGGCGTCGGCATCGTCGGCATCGCGCTGTTTTTGCTGGTCGCCGTCGCCGTCGCGGTCTGGCGGGGCGACATCCTGCGCGCGGGGCTGGACCCGCAGGTGCCGTTCCAGACCTATACGCCGCCGCCCGCGCCCGACTATGCGCGGCCGCAGAGCTGGGCCCTGCTGGATGCCCGCACCCCGGACATGGGCGCGGCCTCGGTCTTCTTCCTGCACTCCACCACCTATGACGGCGGTCGCCATTGGAACGGCCCCGTCGGCGACCGCAACGGCGAGCGCTGGCTGCAGGAGGTGGTGCTGCCCAACTATGCCGGGCCGTTCGCGCGGGCGGGGGCGGTCAGTGCGCCGCGCTACCGGCAGGGCAGCCTCTACACCCGGCTGACGCTGCGCGAGGACGCGCGCGAGGCCCGGGCCTTCGCCTATGACGACGTGGCGGCGGCGTTCGACAACTGGCTGGCGCGCCACCCTTCCGGACCGATCGTTCTGGCCGGGGCCGAGCAGGGCGGGGAGTTGCTGGAGCGGCTGGTGCGCGAGCGGGTCGCCGGGAACGCCGCCCTGAGAGCGCGTCTGGTGGCGGTCTATCTGATCGATGTGATCGCGGCGGCGGATCGCCTGTCGCCGGCCGTGCCCGCCTGCGCCCAACGCGAGCAGGTCGGCTGCATCGTCGGCTGGTCCGCGGTCAGCGACGACAACGACGGCGCGGCGCGGCGGCAACTTCGCCGGGCGCTGGTGTGGGACGGTCGCGGGCGTCTGGTCGATCTGGCGGGCCGTACGCCGCTGTGCGTGAACCCGATCAGCGGCTCGACGGACGGGGCGGTGGTTCCGGCCCGGCTGCAGCGCGGGGTCACCAATGCGACGGGGCTGGAGTGGGGCGCCCGACCCGCCCTGATGGCCCGCGAGGTGACCGCCCAGTGCCGGGACGGCCTGCTGCGCCACAATGATCCGGATATCGAATCCCTGCGCCCGACCGGCAGCTGGGCGGATCGCAGAAAGGCGCGTCCTTACAATCTGTTCTACGGCGATATTGAAGCGGATGTTCAGGCGCGGCTGGCGCTCTGGAGCACTCGAAACCCCGCCTGATCGGGGTCAGTCGAGCGCTGACCGGTCGTTGCGCCAGTCGAACAGCGCTTCCAGCACCTTCACCGCCTCGCCGCGCGGCGACAGCAGGTCCGGATCGCGCCCGAGGATGATCCGCGCATCGTCCGCCGCCGCCAGCATCAGGCCGCGATGCCGGATCGGGTCAGCGAAGCGATAGGCCGGGAAGCCGCTCTGCTTCAGCCCCAGCGGATCGCCGCCGCCGCGCAGGCGGAAGTCTTCTTCCGCGATCTCGAACCCGTCCTCGGTGCGGCGCAGGGTCTCCAGCCGGGTCTTCGCGGTCTCGCCGAGCCCGTCGTCGCCGCCGCCGTAGAGCAGCAGGCAGGTGCTTGCCGCGCTGCCGCGTCCGACCCGGCCTCTGAGCTGATGAAGCTGGGCCAGGCCGAAGCGGTCGGCGTGTTCGATGACCATGATGGAGGCGTTGGGCACATCGACGCCGACCTCGACCACGGTGGTGGCGACTAGCAGGGGCGTGCGGCCGTCGGCGAAGTCGGCCATGACCGCCTCGCGCTCGGCGCCGGGCATCTGGCCGTGGGCCAGCCCGACCTCGACCTGCAGGATGCGGCGCAGGTCGGCGGCGCGCGCCTCGGCGGCGGCCAGATCGACCGCCTCGCTCTCGGCCACCAGAGGGCAGATCCAGTAGGCCTGTGCGCCGGAGTCCAGTGCAGCCTTCAGCCGCTTGGCCACCTCGCCTATCCGGGCCAGCGGCAGGACAGCGGTGGTCACCGGGGTGCGGCCCGGCGGTTTCTCGGTCAGGCGCGACACGTCCAGTTCACCGTACTGGGTCAGCTCCAGCGTGCGCGGTATGGGGGTGGCGGACATGGTCAGCAGGTGGACGCCGCCGGTGCGTGGATCGCCCTTGGCCTGTAGCCGTCCGCGCTCGTTGACGCCGAACCGGTGCTGCTCGTCGATCACCGCCAGTCCCAGCCGGTCGAAGCGCACCGTATCCTGGAACAGGGCGTGGGTGCCGATGGCGACCCCGGCCTCGCCGGACGCCAGCGCGGCCAGCTTGGGCCGACGCTCGGCCTGGCTGTCGCGCCCGGTCAGCAGGACGGTGGGCACGCCCGCCGCCTCCAGCATGGGGGCGAGACGTTGGTAGTGCTGGCGTGCGAGGATTTCGGTCGGGGCCATCAGGGCGGCCTGGAAGCCGGAGGCCGCGGCATCGGCCAGCGCCAGCGCCGCAACCGCCGTCTTGCCCGAGCCCACGTCGCCCTGCAGCAGTCGCCCCATCTGCTCGCCCGAGGCGAGGTCGTGGCGGATCTCCTCGACCGCGCGGAACTGCGCGCCCGTCAGGGTGAAGGGCAGGGCGGCCAGCAGCTTTTCTGACGCCTCGCCCGGACGGATGACCGGGGCCGGCGTGATCTGCCGCGCCCGTCGCCGCCGGGCCAGCGCCAGCTGATGGGCGAACAGTTCGTCGTAGGCCAGCCGCTCGCGCATCGGCGCGTCCGGCTCCAGATCGCGCTCGCCGGTCGGGGCGTGCAGGGCGGTGATGGCCTCGCGCCAACCGGTCCATTTCTGCTTCGCCAGCCAAGCCGGATCCTGCCACTCGGCCAGCTCTGGCGCGTGATCCAGGGTCTGCAGGACCAGTTTGCGAATGTTGCGCGAGGTCAGGCCCTGGGTCGCCGGATAGACCGGCTCGACCATGGCGATCTCGTCCGCCTCGGCGGGCTTGAACACGTCCGGATGGACGATCTGGACCTCGTTGTTGAAGCGTTCGACCTTGCCGGAGACCAGCCGGGTCTCGCCGCGCGGCAGCAGGCGGTCGATGTGCTGGCCCGAGCCGCCGAACCAGATCAGGTGGACGAAGCCGGTCTGGTCCGACGCCCGCACCTTGATCGGCGCACCCGGCTTGGAGGGCAGGAACAGGCGGTCGACCATGACCTCGAAGATGCCGACCTGTCCCTCGACCGCATTGGTCGCGGTCATCGGGCGGCGCACCACCACGCCGGACGGCGACAGGAACAGCACGTCGCGCACCAGCGGCCCGGCCAGCTTCTGAACGAGCGGCAGCACCTTGGGCCCCACGCCCTTCAGGGTGGAGACCTCGGCGAACAGCGGGAAGAGAATCTGGGGCCGCATGGGACCGGGACCGTATCGCGGGCCGCGCCGCCCGTCGCCCCCAACCGTCAGCCGTCGCGCTTGCGGTCGTCGCCGTGGTGGACAGGGCAGACGCGGCGGGAGCCGGTCTGGCGGAACTGGGTCAGGCGCAGCTTGGTCTCGTGGTCGTCCGGACCGGCGTGGCCCTGCGGATGCAGGCCGCGATAGTAGAGCTTCTGCCACTGATCGGCCGGGGCCGAGGGCTTGGTGCGGCGCGCCCACTCCTGGAACTCAGCGCGCGACACGGCCCAGGCGTCATAGGTCTCCTGCAGGCCGGGCTCGTCCTCCATCGGGCGCAGTTCGGGCTTCAGCCCGGCCATGACGCCGCGCGGGGTGGGGAAGAAGAAGCAGAAGGGCTCGTTCTCCTCGAACCGGACCCAGACGTCCGGGCGGGTGAAGCGCCAGTTCATGGTGAAGGTGTAGGGCGACCAGTCGGTCTCGATGATCCCGCTGAGCGGCGCGATGCCGTCCTTGGCGGCGTTGGGCGGGCCGCCGACCCACAGGTTCCAGCCCTCGGAGGTGCGCATGATGCCGTCCACGTGGAAGGTCAGGACGCCGTTGCCGAACTCCGACACCGGAGCCTTCTTCGGATCGGTGCCGGGATCGAGCACGATCTCGATGGAGCGTGCGCCCTGATCGCCGTGCCAGCGGGCCTTGAAGCCGCAGGGGCTCAGCACCTCCCAGCCGTGGGCGTTGGCGATGGCCAGCGGCAGGCAGCGGTAGGCGAAGCTCTCGGGCGTGTCCGACATCCACTGGCGCTTGCCCGAGGCCGGGGCGATGCGCGGGATCCAGCCCTCGCGCACATAGCAGAGCAGTTCGGTGTCGGCGGCGCGGACGGGGGCGCCTTTCGGGCGCGCGGGCGCCGATCCCTTGAGCCGTTTCGCCATGGTGCGGTCCCCGTCTGCGGTCGTCTCCGGCTTAGGGCGCGGCCCGCAAGCTTTTATGACGGTGTGCGGAGGGTCCGGCGGCGCTGGCAAAACGAGCGGCGAAGGCCTATCTCCAGCCCCGACCTTACATGACTGACCGGGCAAGGATTCTTGTGGCCGATACGAACGCGCGTCTGAACGAAACCCGGGAACAACGGCTGGGCCGGATTGCTTTCCGCGCCTGGCGGCGCGGCTTCCGCGAGGCTGATCTGGTGCTGGGGCCGTTCGCCGATCAGGTGGGGCCGTCGCTGGAGCCGGCGGAACTGGACCTGTTCGAGGATCTGCTGATGGAGGACGACGACCACGCCCTCTACGCCTGGATCATCCAGACCGCGCCGACGCCTGAGAAGTACGACGGCAGCCTGATGACCAGGATCCGCGCCTTCATGGCCGAGCATGTCGCCGCCGAAGTGGCCAAGGGCGCCGGTTGATGGAGGCGATGACCCCGACCCGCGGCGATCAGGAACTGGGCGGCGCGCCCGAGGGGCTGGACGCCCTGACCGTGGCCGAGCGGCTGCGCGCGACCGGCGGCCTCGGCGTCTTCGTGGCGCGTGACTACGCCCGCATGGGGGAGTTCGCGCAGGCGTTCCGCTTCTTCGCCAATGACATTGAGGTGCTTGAGTTTCCGGCGTGGGATTGTCTGCCCTACGACCGCCTGAGCCCCACCGCCTCGGTCTCGGCCGAACGGATGGCGGCGCTGACGAAACTGGCCTGCCGCGAGGCGGATGACAGCCGCCCGATGCTGGTGGTGACCACGGTGGCGGCGGCGACGCAACGGACTCCGCCGCGCGAGATCACCTGCGGCGCGGGCTTTGAGACCGTGGTCGGGCTGGACCTCGATACGGCGGCGCTGGAGCGCTATTTCGCGGCCAACGGCTATGTCCGGGCCTCGACCGTGTCGGAGCGGGGCGAGTTCGCCGTGCGCGGCGGCGTCATCGATGTCTTCCCGCCGGGCTTCGAGGAGCCGGTGCGTCTGGACATGTTCGGCTCCGAGTTGGAGACGATCCGCACCTTTGATCCGGCGACCCAGCGCTCGACCGGCCAGATGCGCTCCATCTCGCTGGCGCCCGTGTCCGAGGCCCTGCTGACCCCGGAGGCCATCTCGCGCTTCCGCACCGGCTATCTGAACCTGTTCGGCGCCGGCGGTGACGATCCGCTGTACGCCGCCGTCAGCGAGGGCGCGCGCCGTCAGGGCATGGAGCACTGGCTGCCGCTGCTCTACGACCGGCTGGAGACCCTGTTCGACTATCTGCCGGATCAGGCGCCGGTCTTCCTGGACAACCAGGCCGAGGCCGCGCGGGCCGAACGCTGGACCTTGACCGCCGACGCCTATGAGGCGCGTCGGGATGCGTCGCGGACCAAAGGCGGGGCGGCGAACCGCGCCCTGCCGCCCGAGCGGCTCTATCTGCCGGAAGCGGACTGGAACAGCGCGCTGGCCGGTCGCGCCGTGCGCCGTCTGTCGCCCTTCGCCAGCGGCGGCGAGGATGCGGGCGGCCGTCTGGGGCGCGCCTTCACCGCCGAGCGGTCGCAGGACAGCGTCAATCTGTTCGAGGCGGTGGCGAAGCACGCCCAAAGCCTGAAGACGGCGGGCAAGCGGGTGCTGTTCGCCTCCTGGACCGAAGGCTCGTCCGAGCGTCTGGCGGCCATGCTGTCCGATCACGGGCTGGAGCATGTGGTCGCGGTGCGCGACTGGGCCGATGTGCAGAAGGCCCCGGAGGGGCTGTTCCTGCGCGGCGTCCTGCCGGTCGAGCACGGATTCGAGACGGATGGTCTGGCGGTCATCTCCGAGACCGACATCTTGGGCGACCGGCTTGCGCGGCCGCGCAAGAAGCGCCGGGCGTCGAACTTCCTGGCCGAGGCCTCGGCCCTGACGGCGGGCGATCTGGTCGTCCACCTGGATCACGGCATCGGCCGCTACGACGGGCTGAAGACGCTCGAGATCCAGGACGCGCCGCACGACTGTCTGGAGCTGATGTACGCCGGCGAGAGCAAGCTCTACCTGCCGGTCGAGAACATCGACCTGCTGACCCGCTATGGCTCCGACACCGACGGCGCGCAGCTGGACCGGCTGGGCGGCGCGGGCTGGCAGGCGCGCAAGGCCAAGGCCAAGCAGCGTCTGCGCGACATGGCCGAGGGGCTGATCGCGCTGGCGGCCAAGCGGAGCCTGCGCACCTCGGACGCCATCACCCCGCCGCAGGGGCTGTTCGACGAGTTCTGCGCCCGCTTCCCCTATGAGGAGACGGACGACCAGCTGAACGCCATCGGCGACGTGCTGGAGGATCTGGGCAAGGGCACGCCGATGGATCGCCTGGTCTGCGGCGACGTCGGCTTCGGCAAGACCGAGGTGGCCCTGCGCGCCGCCTTCGT
>JAVHYH010000146.1 GCA_031119155.1 Brevundimonas sp. | reverse complement strand
GGCCGCGGCGCCCCGGCCGTCCAATGACAATCCGCCGCCGGAGGGCGCCGGCGCGCGCCCTGACCCGGGCGTCGCGGAGCCGGCGACCGCCTGGCCCGGCGGGACGCCCCCGGCATCAGAGGCACCATCGCAGGCGACGTCGCAGGCCGATGAGGTTCGGCCGGGCCGCCCTGCCGCGATCATTGATCAGGAAGCCGGGGACGCCCGGCGAGACTTCCACCGGGCGGCAGGCGGGGCGGCAGGCGGGGCGGCGAACGGGACGGGCGACGGGGGAGCCGCGCCGCCCGGCGCGTCCAGATCCGGCGGTCGATCCGCGGCGCTGCAGGCCTTCTTCGTCGCCAACGCCGGCCGGGGGCTCATGCCGTCCGGCGAGAGCAGCGGCGTCCTTTCGCCCTCCCTGAAGACCGAGGAGACCTGACATGCATCCCTTCTTCCGCCCGCGGCGGGTCCGATCCTCGGCGCCCGAGACCACGCCCTACCAGAGGGCGGGCCAGGTCTGGGACGACCGCATGGGCCTCTCCCTCGCTCATGCCCGCAACTGGCGTCGCCTGGCCCTGGCCAACCTGGCGCTGGCCGGATTCTTCGGCGCCGGCTGGTGGGTCCAGGCCGAACGCGCCGTGGTCAAGCCGTTCGTGGTGGAGGTCTCCGACTGGGGCCAGACCCAGAGGATCACCGCCATCGGCGGACGCTACGAACCGAGCGAGGCCCAGATCGGCCACGCCCTGGCGGGCTGGATCCGAGACGTCCGCTCCAAATCCATAGATCCCATCGTCATCCGGCAGAATTGGCTGCGCGCCTACGACCTGCTGACGCCGCGCGCCGCCGCCTTCCTCAACGCCTGGGCCCAGACCCACGACCCCTTCGCCGACGTCGGGCGCGAGGCGGTCAATGTCGAGGTGCTCAACGTCGTGCGGCGCACCGAGCGGACCTATGACCTGCAATGGCGGGAGACCCGCTTCGTCAATGGACAACAGGCCGGCGCCGAGCGCTGGCGAGCCCTGATCACCACAGGCGCGCGGCCGCCCCGGACCGAGGCCGAGCTGATGAAGAACCCCCTTGGACTGAAGATCGAGGACATCTCATGGACCCCCGACGCCTCCTGATCCCGGCCATCGCCGGTCTTGGCCTCACCGGCTGCGCGCTTCTCGATGACGGGAGCGCCGCGCCGGCGACGACGCCGGGCGTCCTGGCCGTCGCGGCCACGACGTCGGCCGTCCTGGCCGATCCGCCGGAAGAGCTCGCCCCCGTTGTGATCGCGAACGGGGATGGACCTTCGCTGATGTCACCGCCGGAGCCGGTGATGGAGCCGGAGCGCAACACCGCCGTGGCTTACCGGGCGATGGCGAGCGTCGGCCCGGCGGCGCCGGCCCGGGCGGGCCTGGGCGCCGTCGCCGCGGCCAATCTGGAGGCCCGCGCGTCGTCGGCCTCGGACAGTTTCATTGGCGGGGTCCAGGTCTTCGCCTGGTCGCCGGGCCGGGTCTATGAGGTCCGGACCGCGCCGCTCAGGGTCACCACCCTCACACTCGGCGCGGGCGAGACCCTGGAGGCGCGGGCGGCCGGCGACACCCTGCGCTGGCAGATCGGCGAGGCGAGTTCAGGGGAGGGGGCGGCCCGCAGGACCCACGTCCTGATCAAGCCGCTGGAGCGAGGTTTGCAGACCAACCTGGTCCTGACCACCAGCCGACGGGTCTATTTCCTGGAACTCCGCAGCGGCGGGGTGGAGAGCTTCCACACGGCGGTCGCCTGGGACGGCGGCGCGCTGGAGGCGGCGCCCGCTGCAGCGCCGATCGCGGTCGAGCCGGTGCGGGGCGCGGACCCCGTCGTCTCGCCGACGGGGCCGCTGGACGTTCGCTACGCCATCGAGCCGCAGGGCCGGCGACCCCGCTGGACGCCGGCCTCGGTGTTCAATGACGGGCAGCGCACCTTCATCGCCTTCGGCGACGACATGCAGACGGATGAGGCGCCCGCCCTGTTCCTGATCGCCGCGGACGGCGAGGCCCAGCTGGTCAACTACCGGCAGGCCGGAGGCCTGTTCATCGTGGATCGCCTGTTCGACCGGGCGGAGCTGCGGCTGGGCGATCGTCGGCCCCGCATCGTGCGCATCCGGCGCCTGCAGGGAGAGGGCCGATGACCGCTTCGCGCTCGGAAGACCGGGGCGGGATCGGGACGCCGCCTTCGGCCAAGGCGCCGCCGCCTGACCTGGCGATGCGGGCGCCGCCGCCTCCCGCGACCCGTCTGCGCCGTTCGGCGGTGCGCCTCGTGGTCATCGGCGGCGTGGTGCTCCTTTCCGGCGCCCTCGCCTGGGCCTTCGTGGTTCAGCCGGAACTGCGTGACGGGGCCCGGGCGAGAGCCGCCGAGGCGCGGGAGGACGAGGCGCGCGGCGCCGTGCGCCCGTCCGAAGCGGTGACGGACCAGCCCGCGACCTACGACCGTCTTCCCGAGCCGCGGGGCGGTGGGGAGGCGGCGGATGGCGAGGGCGATCCCGGGCCGTACGGTGCGGACGGGAGGGATTCGGATCCGGTCCAGCGATTGCCCGCTGCCCCGCGCGCGGAGGTTCGGGACGAACGTCAACCGACGCCGCGGGAGCTGGCGGCGCGGTCGGCCCTGTTCTTCGACCCGGTCCGGCCGCAGGAGGCGGGCGGTCGCGGTTCCGAGCGGGCCGAACCGCCGCCGCGCCCGGCGGGCGGGGAGGATCTCGACGCCGTCTACAACCGCCATGTCCTGAGCGCGCCGCTGTCGCCCTATGAGCTGAAGGCCGGCGCCGTCATCCCGGCCGTGCTGCTGACCGGCGTCGACACCGAGCGCGCCGGGCCGGTGGTCGCGACCGTGACGCAAAATGTGTTCGACACGGTGAGCGGACGTCATCTGGTCCTGCCACAAGGGACCCGCCTGATCGGACGGCACGGCGGCGACAGCGCCTGGGGCGATCGCAGGGCCTTCCTGGTGTGGGATCGGCTGATCCTGCCCAATGGCAAGAGCCTGCTGCTCGGCGAGGAGCCCGGCGTCGACGCGCGCGGCGCCGTCGGGGTCCAGGGGCAGGCGGACCGTCGCCTGGGGCCGTTGCTGGTCGGCACTCTGTTCGCCGGCGCCATCACCACCCTGGGCCAGTCGGCGCGGGACAGCGACGGCGGATCGGGCGGCTGGCTCGGCGACGCCGGCGACGCGGCGGCGATCGAGGGCGCACAGGTGGGCGGCCGGCTCATCGACCGGGAACTGCAGGTGCGGCCCTCCATCCGGCTCCAGCCCGGCGCCCTGGTCCGGGTGATGATTACCCGCGACCTGATCCTGGAGCCGTACCGGCCATGACCTCGCCCCTGGACAACGGCAACCGGTGGCCGGCGCTCGGCGTCGCCCTCTTTTTCCTGGGATGCGGCGGAAGTCTCCTCGTGTCCGAGCGGCCGGCCCTGGCCCTGATCAACGAAAGCCCCAGCGTGCCCCGGGGCGTCTATGTCCGGGTGGTGGGCGCCGCGCCGGTGCGCGGCGACACCGTGGCCCTGGCGCAGCCGCCCGGGTCTCGCGTCTATCTCGGCGGTCTCGGCATGCCGGGAGAGGTCCGGTTGCTGAAGCGGGTCGCGGGCTCGGCGTCCGATGAGGCGTGCCGGATCGGCGACCGTCTCCAGGTCGGCGGCCGGACGGTGACCGTCCTGCGAACGGACCGTCGCGGCGTGAATCTGCCGCAGTGGTCAGGTTGCCGGCGGCTGGAGGCCGGCGAGGTCTTTTTGCTCGGCGACACGCCGGGGAGTTTCGACAGCCGGTATTTTGGACCCGTGCGCGTCACCGACCTGGACGGGGTGTTTCGGGAGATCCTGACATGGTGAGCAAGACAGCCTGCACCGCGGCCCTGGTCCTGGCCCTGGCGGGGCCCTCGATGGCCCAGACGATCGACTGGAGCCGGGCCGGCGGGGGCCTGTTCGGCGGGCCGGGTCCCGGCGCTCCGACACCGACGACCTTCGCGATCCCGGTCGTAGCCGCGCAACTGCCGGCCCTGGACCAGCCCTACGCCGACGCCGTCGCGCGGGCCGCTGAACGACACGGCCTGGATCCCAAACTCCTTCACGCCCTGGTGCTGGTCGAGTCCGGGTATCGGCCCCAGGCCGTTTCTCCCGCCGGGGCCGCCGGCCTTACCCAGCTCATGACCGGCACGGCCGCGGACCTGGGCGTGCGCGATCGTTTTGACGTCGAGCAGAACCTGTCCGGCGGCGCCGACTACCTGGCGCAGCAACTGGTGCGCTTCGGCGACCTGAGACTGGCGCTGGCGGCCTACAACAGCGGTCCGGACCGGGTCGCCCGGCTCGGCCGCGTGCCGGACATCGCCGAGACCCGCCAGTATGTCACGCGCGTCCTTGAGTGTTTCCTCGCCCTGACCGCCGGCCGGAGCGTTCGCACCCTGCGCCACTGCGCGCCCCTGGAGGCGGTCCCGTGATCCCCGGCCCGGAAGATGTCGGGAGCGCGGCGAGTGACGGTCAGGACGATCTGCTCACGCGCCAGGAGGCCTCGGCCTTCCTCGGCCAGTTCGGGATCCGCATGAAGCCGCAAACCCTCGCGCGCCTGTGGTCGACCGGAGGCGACGGCCCGCCCTGCCGGCATATCCGCTCCAAGCCCTTCTACCCACGGGGCCTTCTGCGGGACTGGGCCCGGTCCCAGATCGGAGAGGTCAGGGCCGCCGCGCCGTCGGCGGCCCGACCGCGGCGTCATGCCTGAGGCTGTCACACCGCCAAGCGGGCGCCTGATCCCCTGGGCCGAGGTGCGGACGCGCACGGGATTGAGCCGGACCACGGTCTGGCGGCTGCAGCAGAACGGCGCCTTCCCCTCGCCGGTGCGCCTCTCTCCCGGGCGGGTCGGCTGGCTGGAGGGGGAGGTTGCGGAATGGACGCGGGGCCTGCTGGGACAGACGGAGGTCGCGGGGGAGGGTTTCGAGAAGCGGCCCGGCGGTCGTCCGCCGGCACGGGCGGCGGGCGCCCGGCCGAGTGGTCGCCAGCCGCGTCGGCCCGAGCCGCCCGCGGAGATCGCCGAAACCTTGATCCTGACGCCGGCGCCGCCGGAGGCCGTGCATGAGGTCTTTGAGCCGGTGCAGGAGATGAGTGTCGAGAGCGGTCGTCCGACGCTTCGCCGGGGGCGCAGGCCGCCTCCCGAAGCGCCGGGTCAGCTGGGGTTCGACTTTTGAAGGCGCGGCGTGGCGTGGCTGAAGGGATGAGGCTACGGTCGCGGGAAGGTCATTGAGGGTGTCCGGAATGAATGTCGCGGCGAGCATCGGGGCGAACGTGGCGATCAATGCGGCGTTGGCGCGCAAGCGGCTGATCGGCCATTTCGAGACGGCCGGCGCCCTGGCGCCGGAGACCGCCGTGGCGCTGCCGCCCAAGGCGCCGGCCTTCATGGTGAAATCGCTGGTGAAGCAGGGCGTCCTCGTTCCGGCGGAGGAGGGCCGGTTCTACCTCGACCGGACCGCGAACTCCCAGGCGCTCCTGGCGCAGGGCAAGGCGGGCGTGGTCGTGGTGTTCGGACTGGTCGCCATCCTGGCGCTGGTCGTGGCGATCCTGCTGATCGTGGGCGAACGATAGGCGGCGACGTCGCGATGGAGCGGTGTGGCCCGTTCGAAACCCGATCGGCTCGCGGGGGTTGATCAACATGACCGTTCGCAGCCCCAAACCGCCCATCCTGCGCAGCAAGCGCGGCGTCGCCCTTCTCCTGGCCGCGATCGTCGCGGTCTTCGTGATCCTCTATGTCGGCGTCGGCGCCACGGCCTTCCTGAGGACCAGTTTGCAGGACGAGCCGTCGGCGCCGACGCAAGGCGCTGTTGACCGGAACGACGGCGTTCCCGCGCAGGACCCCGATCGGCCCTGATGGCTGGAACGCCCGCGCGGGCGTGGCCAAGGGCGCAGGGGCACGAAGAGCCGCCGCGCGGCTAGCGATCAATGGGGTTTGATCCGCCCGGCCTCGATCCGGTCGGCCAGACGATCACTGTCCTCCGCGCCGCGGATCAGGCGCAGGGCCGTAACCGGGTCTCCCGAGACCACCGCCACCAGACGCATCCGCGTCGCTTCATCCCTCAATCGGGCGATCTCGCATTGCATGGGCTGAGCAATCGACCGGCGGCGAACCTGTTCCCTCGTTGTCTCAGGACTTTGTCGCGTCGGGGCTGAAGCGCCATTTCATGACCAGAACCGTGGCGGCCATGACCAGGGCCAGGCCGTTGGCGACGATGATCGGCCAGGCGCCTGTCAGGACGCCATACGCGACCCAGAGCACGAAACAGGTGACCGTGAGGGAGTAGGTCTTGAGACTGACCGAGGAGGCGTCCCGGGTCTTCCAGATCTTGATGGCCTGGGGCGCGAAGCTCGTCACCGAACAGAGGGCGGCGGCGGAGCCGACGATGTTGGCGAGGATCTCGGTCATGACGGGCCAACCGCGGCGCTTCGGACGGGTTCCGTCGTCCTCGGCCGGCGTCGCTGCGGGCCGTCTTCAGGCGCCGTCGTGTGGCGGCGTCACCTGACGAGGTCCGGATCAGCGAAGGACGTCGCACGGGACAGCAGGAAGAAAAACGGAGCCGGCATGTCCCGGTAGTCCATCAGGCCCAGAACCCGGTCGTGTTCGATCCGTCGGAAGTGGTCGATGATGGGCAGATGGTCATAGACCATCGCCGCCGACACCTGGCCGGCGAAGACGAGGGGGCGAAGGCGGGCGGCGGGTCGGGCCGTGGCGAGCAGCGGGAGGACCAGTCTGACGGCGCTTCGCGCCAGTCCGGTGCGGGCGAAGGCGGGAGGACGCACGACCAGCGCATGGGGAAGGAGGGCGGGGGAGATCGCGCGCACGTCTCGTCCCCGGCCAAAAAGCAGGGGGTCCGCGGTGTCGAGGTCGCGGAAGCGCTTGCCTCGCCAGCCATGCAGTTCGAGCAGGCCGTCGAGCGGATGACCGGTGGGCAGTCCGTAACCGTCCCATGTGCCCAGCATGTCTTCGCAGGGGATTGGGGCGAGAGTCTGGAAAAGGGCCTGCGCCGCCGTCGTCGTCAGGCCTGATCTTCGCCAGGTCTCCAGAGCTTCGGGCGTTAGGGCCTCCTTGCGGCCTTCGCCTTGCCTGGGATCGGACATGGATGTTTTCCTCCCGCGTCCAAAGCATCGTCAAGGGCAGATGTTCCGTTTCGTGGCCTTGAGGCGGCGTGGTCCCGGGGGATGTCAGCCGTGGCGAAGGATCGCCGGGGGAGGGCGTCGGCGTCCTGCCGTCCGATCCTGTGGACGCGGTTGCAACCCGTTCGCCGCTGTCGCGCTATCGAGCCCCATGCCTGACAGAGATTTCGCCCAATCCGTCCGCGACGAAGTGCGCCAGTTGATCGCGGAGGCGGTGATCGAGCACGATCCTGCGCGGCGCCTCGCCCTGTTGAATGCGGCGGACCACTGGCTTGCCGGACTGAAAGGCGAGGGCCGGGTCCGCCGACATGGACCTTTCGCTGTCGGAGCCTGACGTCGGATTTGCCGCAGGCGCTATGTCGGCCATCCTGTCGCGGTCCCGGCACGTCGGGGCTAGGTCAGGCTCGATGTACAGGTTCAGTCTGCGCTATCGGGACGGCCTGACGGTCGAGGAGAGGCACGCCGCCGTCAGCGATGATGAGGCGCTGCGCTGGCTCGATCTCCTGTTCACCACCTCGCCCGAACTGCGGTCGGGGGTCATCCATGATGCGGGCGGGCGTCTGATCCTGCGCCGGGATCTGGACGGCGGGGATGCGTAGGGCCCGGGCTCTTCCGGGCCCTACCATCGCTTGAGGGTCGGTCAGGCGGACAGTCGCAGCGCTTCGGCATTGATCGCGGCGTCGGCGATCGTCGTCAGATCCTCGTCCGTCTTCGACTCCTCCGTCAGCGTCTCGTCCAGCAGGCGGGCGGCGTCGTCCAGGCCGAGGACGGTCGCCCAGCGTTTGAGCGTGCCGTAACGGGTGATCTCATAGTGCTCGACCGCCTGGGCGGCGGCCAGGAGCCCGGCGTCCAGGGCCGGGTTGTCCTTGTACTCCTCCATGATCTCCTCGCCCTCAGCCAAGATGCCTTCAATGGCGTCGCAGGTCTTGCCGCGAGGCGCCTTGCCGATGATCTCGAAGACCTGCTGCAGGCGTTCAATCTGCCCCTCGGTCTCGGCTTCGTGTTTCTCGAAGGCCGCCTTCAGCTCCGGCGCCTGGGCCGCGCGGGCCATCTTGGGCAGGGACTTCAGGATCTTCCGCTCGGCGTAATAGATGTCGCGCAGGGTGTCGTGGAACAGATGCTCGAGTGTTTTCTGGGCCAAGATCGTCTCTCCGAAAGAGGTTTCTGAGGTCCCCGGAACCGTGGCTCCGACGGCTTGTTCCTGTGTCGATTTCTGACTGAGGCGTGCGGAGAACGTCCTTGCCGGGCGTGGAGAATTTCGGGTTGGCGGCGGGACGATGTTGAGGGAGACAGGATGGCGCCACGATTGAAGGTCTTCACC
>JAVHYH010000145.1 GCA_031119155.1 Brevundimonas sp. | reverse complement strand
GGTCAGGTCCGAGCGCTCGACCTTCATCGTCTGAAGGCGGTCGCCGTAGTCGTTGGCCTCTTCCTCGGCCAGCAGGTTGACCGCGCCCAGCTGCTCGCGCTCGCGCTCCAGACCGAACAGCAGGCTTTCGGCCCCGGCGGCGTCGGGCGGACGGGCGACGGCGTCGTCGGTCAGCTTCTGGCCCAGCTCCTCCGGCGACATCTGCGCCGTTTCCTCGACGTTGCGCGTGGCGTCAGCCAGCTTCTCGACGGCGGCCTCGGCGCGGGCGGCCAGACCGGCGCGGGCCTCGCGGGCCTGAGAGGCGGCGGTCTCGGCGGCGCGGGAGGCGCGATCGGCGTCCCCGGCGGCGGTCTCGGCCAGCGATAGAGCGTCGGCGGCGGCCTTGCGGCGGGTCTCCGCCACGGTCAGGGCGTCGAGCAGGGTCGAGCGCTGGGCGGCCAGCTGATCGGGGGCGTCGGAGGCCTGTTTGAGTTTGGCGGCGGTGGTCGCGGCGTCCTTCTCCAGCGCCGTGACGCGGGCCTTGGCGTCCTTCGCCCGACCGGCCCAGCCTTCGCGCTCGCGCTGGATGCCCTCGACGCGGGACTGGCGGGCGGCGACCTCGCGGGCCTCGCTGTCGCGCTCGACGCGGGCGGTGGATGAGGCGGTGCGGGCCGCGTCGGCGGCGGTACGGGCGGCGGTCAGTTCCTCGCGCAGGGCGGCTAGGGTTTCGGACGGGGCTTCCGTGCCTTGCGCCTCGGTCAGGGCGGTCTCGGCGGCCTCGACCTCGGCGGACAGGCGGGTCAGGGTCTCGTCCAGCGCCTGGGCGCGGGCCTCCTTGCGGGCCTGTTCGCGGCCGAGGGCCTCGACGCGATCGCGGGCGGCGGTCACGGCCTTGTCGAGCGGGAAGGGGGCGGCGCGGGCGGTCTTCACCAGCTCTTCCGCCGCACGGAAGGCGTCGGTGGCGGCCTTGAGCGCGGCTTGCGCGGCTTCGAGCGCGGGCTTGCCCTGATCGATCTCGGCTTCCAGCTCGGACAGTCGGGTGCGCTGGGCCAGACGGACGGCGGCGGGCCGGGGCGCCTCGGCGCGCTGGACGAAGCCGTCCCAGCGCCAAAGGTCGCCGTCGGTGGTGACCAGACGGGCGCCGATCGGCAGGGCCTTGGCCAGACCGGCGATGGCGTCCTTCGCCGCGACACCGCACAGGGCGAGACGGGCCTTCAGCTGGTCGGGGGCCGAGACGTGATCAGCCAGCGGCGTCACGCCCTTCGGCCAGGAGGGTGTCGGAACCTCGGCCCCGGCCCAGTGGGCGGCGGCGCGGGCGTCGAGCGCGGCGTCCAGATCGTCGCCCAGCGCGGCGGCGAGGGCGGCCTCATAGCCCTTGTCGGCCTGCACCTTGTCCAGCGCCGGAGCATGCTCGCGCTTGCCCTGCACCAGCAGCTGGGCGAGGCCGCGGGCCTCGGTCTGCAGGCGGCCCAGACGGTCCTCGGCGGCGCGGGTGGCCTGACGGGCCTCCTGTTCGACGCGGGCCTTGTCGCCCCGGTCGGTCTCGGCGGTCTCGACGGCGGCGCGGGCGGCGGTCAGGGCTTGCTGAGCCTGCTCCAGCGCAGCCCTGGCGGCTTCGATCTCGGGGGTTTCCAGCGGGCCGAGGGCGTCGCGTTCACGCTGGGCATTGGTCAGCTGAGCCTTCGCGCGCTCGACGCGGGCTTCGGCGTCGCGCTTGCGGGCGTTCTCGGCGGAGACGCGGGCCTCGACGGCGGCGACGGCGCCGGCGACGCGCTCGACCTCGGCGTCGGCGGCCCGGCGGGCGTCCTCGGCGGCCAGCAGGGCGGCGTCCAGCTGCGGGCCGCGCGCAGGGGCGGCGGCGATCTCGGCGGAGACGCGCTCGAAGGCCTCGGTCAGGCGGGCCAGTTCGCTTTCGGCGTCCCCGGCCATGCCGGTCTCACGCCCGATGTCGGCGGCGATGCGCGCGCCCTCGGCCTTCAGGCGATCGACCTCGGCGCGGGCCTGCTGTTCGGCCATGTCGAGGCGGTCGCGTTCGAGGCTGGCGCGATGCAGCAGGGCGCCGGCGACGGCGTCTTCCTCACGCGCGGGCTTCAGCGCCTCCTGGGCGTTCAGGGCGGCGGTCTGGGCGCGTCCCGAGGCGGTGGTCGCCTCGACCACGGCGCGGTCGGCCTCGGCCAGTTCGGCCTTCGCCGCCTCGGCCGCCAGCCGGGCGTCGTTCCAGCGGACATAGACCAGCGAGGCCTGCAGGGCGCGGATCTCTGCGGAGATCTTCTTGTATTTCTCGGCCTGCCGCGCCTCGCGCTTCAGGCGGGACAGGGTGGTTTCCAGCTCGCGGCCGATGTCGTCCAGCCGTTCGAGGTTGGCCTCGGCCGCCTTGAGGCGCAGTTCGGCCTCGTGGCGACGGGTGTGCAGGCCGGCGACGCCGCCCGCCTCCTCGAGGATGCGGCGGCGGTTCTGCGGCTTGGCGGCGATTAGCTCGCTGATCTGGCCCTGACGGACGAGGGCCGGGGAGTTGGCGCCGGTCGAGGCGTCGGCGAACAGCAGCTGGACGTCGCGGGCGCGGACCTCCTTGCCGTTGATGCGATAGGTCGAGCCCTGACCCCGGTCGATGCGGCGCGAGACCTCGAGGATCGGACTGTCGGTGAAGGGCTGGGGCGCCCGACGCAGGGCGTTGTCGATGGTCAGCTGGACTTCGGCATGGCTGCGCGGCGGGCGATTGGCGGCGCCGGCGAAGATGACGTCGTCCATGCCTTGGCCGCGCATGGCCTTGGCCGAGTTGGCGCCCATGACCCAGCGCAGGCTCTCCAGCACATTGGACTTGCCGCAGCCGTTGGGGCCGACGATGCCGGTCAGGCCGGGCTCGATGTGGAATTCCTGCGCGTCGACGAACGACTTGAAGCCGACAAGTCTGAGGCGCTGGAACTGCACCGGGCGGGAGGCCTAGCGGGCGGCGGCGGCCGCGCGAACGGCTGCCTCCAGACCGGCCAGCGACCGGTCCTCGACGGGACGGCCGTTGACGAAGAAGGACGGCGTTCCGGTCACCCCGGCGGCGACGGCGCTGTCGATGTCCCGCTGGATGGCGGCGCGAGTGGCCGGATCATTGGCGCACTCGGTCAGTTGCTCGACCGTGCGACCGCTGACGGCGACGGCCGGGGCGTACCAGTCCGCCTGATCGCCGCCGCGCAGCACCGCCGACTGGCCGCGCATCAGGGCGCCGGCGACGTCGAAGAATTTCTCCGGCGCCGCGCAACGCACCATGGCGGCCGCGGGCATCGAGAGCTGGGGCGGCGCGGTCGGCAGGTTGCGGAAGACGAAACGCACCTGGCCGGTGTCGACGAGACGCTGCTTGAAGGCCGGGAACACCGTCTGGTGCCAGTCGCCGCAGTGGTGGCAGGTGAAGGAGGCGTACTCGATCACCGTCACCGGGGCGTCGGCGCGGCCCAGGGTGCGGTCGGTGGCGGTGACCGGCGCGACGGTCTGTTGGGCCCAGGCGGGCGCGGACGCCGCCGTCAGCGGCGCCAGCAGGGCGAAAAGCAGGGCGGAACGACGCAGCACGCTCATCACCGGTTACTTGGCCAGCTCAGCGTCGATGGCGGTCGACAGGTCGGCCAGGGACGCGCCGCTGCTCGAGCCCGGCGTGAGGACCTGCACGCCGTTGACCAGGAAGGTCGGGGTGCCCGTGATCCCGGCGGCGATGGCGGCGCGATCGCGCTCGTCGCTGGCCTTGAGATTCTCGGGATCCTTGATGCAGGCTTCGATCTGGCTGTTGCTCAGACCCGCCTCATTGCCGATGCGGAACAGGGTCGAACGGGGATCGGCGCTGTGCAGGCCCTCGATATCGGCCATCAGCTTGTGGACGACGTCGAAATATTTGTCGGAGCCGGCGCAGCGGGCGATCGTGAAACCGGCGGCGGCCACCGGCACCGGGCCGGTGCGCAGTTCGCGGAAGACGTAGCGGACCTTGTTGGTGTCGACATACCTGGCCTTGAACGCGGGCCAGGTTTCCTTCTGCCACTCGGCGCAGTGGGGGCAAGTGACCGAGGCGTACTCGATGACGGTGACCTTGGAGGCGCCTTCAGCGGCGCCCAGGGCCATGTCGCCGGTCGCCACGGCCGGGGCCGCGCCGCCGCAACCGGTCAGGGTGGCCATGGCGGCCAGGGCGGCGGCGGACAGGGCCGCGCGGCGGCTCATGTCGGCGTAACGGAACTTCATGGGGTCGTCCTCGCTCGAAGGGATTCCGGAGCATCGCGCGATTCCCTAAGCGCGCGCGTGCGTCTGGATTTTCGAGAACAGGTGCGGCGAAGGTTTGTCAACGACAACCCTTCGCCGATCCCCGATGAGGCCGTGGGTTACTTGGCCAGTTCCGCGTCGATCGCCGCCGAGATGTCGGCGAGGGTCGGGCCGTTCTGCGAACCGGGGCTGAGGATCGCCTGGCCGTTGACGAAGAAGCTCGGCGTGCCCTGCACGCCGGCAGCCGTGGCCGCACGGGCCCGGTCCTCGATGGCCTTGATGCCGTCGGGGTCCTTGATGCAGGTCTCGATCTGGCTGTTGGTCAGGCCGGCGCCGTTGCCGATGCGGAACAGGGTGTCGCGCGGATTGCCGCCGGTCTGCCATTCCGCCTGGCTTTCCATCATGGCGTGGACGACGTCGAAATACTTGTCGTCGCCGGCGCAGCGGGCGATCTGGAAGCCGGCGACGGCGACCGGAGCCGGCGGGGTCGGGATTTCGCGGAAGACGAAGCGGACCTTGTTGGTGTCGACATACTTGGCCTTGAACTCGGCCCAGTAGGCGTTGTGCCAGGCGGCGCAGACGTGACAGGTGACGGAGGCGTACTCCACCACGGTGACCTTGGCGCCTTCGGCCGCGCCCATGGCCATGTCGCCTTCGGCCGGGGCGTTGGCGCCGCCGCCGGTGCAGCTGGCGACCAGCAGGGCCGAGGCCGCGATGGCGGTGACGATGGCCGCGCGGCGGCTCAGGAAGGTCTTGATGGTGCGCATGGGGCTCTCCGGATCGGGTGGGGATCGAGACCCGTCCGGGGCTGAATTGTCAACGGTTCAGGTGTCGCGCGGTTCGCGCAGCACCGCCCGGCCCAGTTTCTCCAGCGCGCCCTTCAGGCTGTCCGGGGCGTCGGTGAGCGAGGCCTTCAGCTCGGCTTCCTGATGGGCGGGCAGGGGGGCGGCCGCGGTGGCCTTGCGCTTCGGGGCCACGGGGCTATCGGGCAGGGGTTTCACCGGTCCCTGGGCGATGCGCAGCTTGTCCACCGCGCCCGGGCCGAGGAACAGGTTCACGCGCTGGAGGATGTCCTCCGACTGGTGCTGGACCAGCAGGGCGGCGGGCCCGGCCACGCGCAACTCCAGCGTGCCGCCGGCGCCGCCCCGCCCCTTGGTCAGCTTCTGCGGGCGGGTGACGCGGGCCAGCCGCTCGCCGACGATCTCGCGCCAGCGGGGTTCCAGCGCGCCGGCGCCCCGACCCAGCTTGGCGTCCAGCTCCTTGATCAGCCCCTGCAGCGCGCGCCCGGCCTTGGGCGCCGGGCGGGGAGCCGGGCGCGTACGGCGTCGGGACAGGATTTCCCGGGCTTCGGCATCGGTGGGCAGCGTGCGGCGCATTTCCGGGTTATAGCGCGACCGATGCCTTCCGTCCCCGCAGACGTGCCCGCGATCCGATCCGCCCTGCTGGACTGGTATGACGTCCATGCGCGGACGCTCGTCTGGCGGTCGCCGCCGGGGGTGAAGGGGCGGCCCGATCCGTATCGGGTGTGGCTGTCGGAGGTGATGCTGCAGCAGACCACCACGCCGCACGCCACGCCCTACTTCCTCAAGTTTACAGACCGCTGGCCGACCGTGACCGATCTGGCGGCGGCGGAGGATTCGGACGTCATGGCCGCCTGGGCGGGCCTCGGCTACTACGCCCGCGCCCGCAACCTGCTGGCCTGCGCGCGGGCGGTGGCGGGGCAGCATGGCGGGGTGTTTCCGGACACTGAGGCGGGGCTTCTGGCCCTGCCGGGCGTGGGCGCCTACACCGGCCGCCGTCGCCAGCATCGCTTTCGGCGAGGCGGCCAATGTGGTGGACGGCAATGTCGAGCGGGTGATGGCCCGGCTGTTCGCGGTGGAGACGCCCGTGCCGACCGCGCGGCCCGAACTGCGGGCGCTGGCGGGATCGCTGGTGCGCGACGAGCGGCCCGGCGACTGGGCGCAGGCACTGATGGATCTGGGCGCGACGGTGTGTCGTCCGAAGTCGCCGCTGTGCGGGGACTGTCCGCTGACGCTCTGGTGCGCCGGTTACGCCGGCGGCCAGCCGGAACGCTATCCGCTGAAGCTGAAGAAGGCCGAGCGGCCGCACCGGACAGGGATCGCCTGGGTACTGCGCGATGCGTCAGGCCGGGTGGCGCTGGTGCGGAGGCCGGACAAGGGGCTGCTGGGCGGGATGCTGGGCCTTCCGACCTCGGACTGGAGCGGCGGAGCTGATGTGGCCGCGCCCGCTGACGTCGACTGGCGCGAGGCGGGGTTCGTCGAGCACGTGTTCACGCACTTCAGCCTGACACTGGAAGTGCGGGTGGGGGAGGGCGCGGGCGATTTCACCTGGACGCCGGTCGAGGACGCGCTGGCCGCGCTGCCGACGGTGTTCCGTAAGGCGCTGGAGCGGGGACTGGAGTAGCTCTCTCACCTCTCCACGCGGTGGGGAGGGGGACCACGCGAAGCGTGGTGGAGGGGTTTGATCCGGGCGCCGCCGAGAACCCCTCCGTCACGGCGCGAAGGCGCGCCGCGCCACCTCCCCACTACGCGGATAGGTGAGCTGTGGTGCTACTGCATCCCCGCGCGGATCTCCGCGCGCAGGGCGTCGATGCTGCGCAGGCCCTGGTCGGTCTTGAAGCGCCAGTAGGTCCAGCCGTTGCAGGCCGGGGCGTTCTCGAGCAGGGCGCCGAGCTTGTGGATCGAGCCGGTCAGGTCGCCGTGGACCAGCGAGCCGTCGGCGCGGACGCGGGCCTCGCGCTCGCCCTTGGGGCAGTACAGGCGGTCGCCCGGACGCAGCAGGCCGGCCTCGACCAGGGCGCCGAACGGCACCTTGGGCTCATTGCGCTTGGAGCCCATGACGGCGAGATCTTCCGGCGCGGCCGGGATCACGGCCTTGATGCGCTTCTCAGCGACCTTGGCGTAGGTCTCGTCGCGCTCGATGCCGATGAAGTGGCGGCCCAGACGCTTGGCGGCGGCGCCGGTGGTGCCGGTGCCGAAGAAGGGGTCGAGGATGACGTCGCCCGGACGGGTGGCCGACAGCAGCACCCGGTGCAGCAGGGCCTCGGGCTTCTGGGTCGGATGGGCCTTCTTGCCGTCGGCGTCCTTGATCCGCTCCTCGCCGGTGCACAGCGCCAGCGTCCAGTCCGAGCGCATCTGGGTGTCTTCGTTGAAGGCCTTCAGGGCGTCGTAGTTGAAGGTGTAGCGCTTCTGCTCGCGCGAGCGGGCGGCCCAGATCAGGGTCTCGTGGGCGTTGGTGAACCGGGTGCCCTTGAAGTTCGGCATCGGGTTCGACTTGCGCCAGATGATGTCGTTCAAGACCCAGAAGCCCAGATCCTGGATCGCGGCGCCGAGGCGGAAGACGTTGTGATAGCTGCCGATCACCCAGATCGAGCCTTCCGGCTTCAGCACGCGGCGGCATTCCGCCAGCCAGGCGCGGGTGAAGGCGTCGTATTCGGCGAAGCTGCCGAACTTGTCCCAGTCGTCGTCGACGGCGTCGACCTTGGAGTTGTCGGGACGCAGCAGGTCGCCGCCCAGCTGGAGGTTATAGGGCGGGTCGGCGAAGACCATGTCGACGGACGCGTCGGGCAGCGAGCGCAGCACCTCGATGCAGTCGCCCCGATGGATGACGTCGGTCTTCAGCTCGGACATGGAAACGCGGCCCCGCACACAATGAGAGCCGGCATGGTGAATCCTTACGGTTAAGGCGGGGTAACCGGTCGGGCGGGATCGACCGTGACCGAATGTGATCCGGCGGTCCCGCCGGGGCCGGAACCGTCACATGCACTCACGTTTTGTTACGCGCTCAGGGTCGCCTTGCCGCTCCGACAGGGGTAAGCGGGGCGGATACACAGCGAGCGGAGCGAATCCGCCGCGCGATCACTACGGTTCAGGGGCTACTGATGACTCAGTGGGTGTACGGCTTCGGCGGCGGTTCGGCCGACGGCGATGCTTCGATGAAGAATCTTCTCGGCGGCAAGGGCGCGAACCTGGCCGAGATGTCGGCGCTGGGGCTTCCGGTCCCGCCCGGTTTCACCGTCACCACGGAAGTCTGCACCTGGTACTACGCCCACGGCGAGACCTATCCGACCGATCTGGCGGATCAGGTGAAGGCCGGGCTGGCCAAGGTCGAGGGGATTGTCGGCAAGACCTTCGGCGACGCGAAGAACCCGCTGCTGGTTTCGGTCCGCTCGGGCGCCCGCGCCTCGATGCCGGGCATGATGGACACCGTCCTGAACCTCGGCCTCAACGATGAGACCGTCGAGGGT
>JAVHYH010000144.1 GCA_031119155.1 Brevundimonas sp. | reverse complement strand
ATCTGGAGCGCCGATCCCTTCTCGATCTACGCCCGCGCCGATCAGGTCTTCATCGACGGCGGCCTGGCCTTCGACCGCAGCAACCCGGCCTACCAGCCGGTGTCCGACTTCGAACTGGGTCAGCCCGGCTACGGCCTGAGCGCCGCCAACGTCCAGCAGGGAGCCCGCTGATGCGCCTGAAGAGCCTCATCCTCGCGGCCGCCTCGGTCGCCGCCCTCGCCGCCTCTCCCGCCGTCGCGCAAGAGCTGACCGCCATCACCGGCGGCCGCGTCCTGACCGGAACCTCCGTCATCGAGAACGGGACGGTGGTCATCCAGAACGGCCGCGTCGTCTCGGTCGGGACCGGCGCCGCCCCCTCGGGCGCCCGCGTCATCGACGCCCGCGGCAAGGTCGTTTCGCCCGGCTTCGTCGCCGTCGATTCCGGTCTGGCGGGCAGCGAGGTCGGATCGGTCACCGGGACGAATGATCTGGCCAACGGCGCCAACTCCATCAGCGCCTCGTTCGACGTCTCCTATGGCCTCGACCCGTGGTCCTTCACCCTGCCGGTGGCCCGTCTCGGCGGCATCACCCGCGCCATCGTGACGCCCAGCCACGGCGGCGGGGGCGGCGGCGCCCATGCCCATGACGATTCCGACTTCGCCGGGGTCCAGCATGGCCTGCAGTCGCCCAGCCTGTTCGCCGGTCAGGCCTCGATCATCCATCTGGCCTCGGGCAACGACATCCTCGTCCGCGCCCGCGTGGCCCAGGTCGCGCCCTTCGGCGAGGCCGGCGGTCGCGTGGCCGGCGGCGCGCGCGGCGCCGAGTTCACCCAGTTCAAGGAGACGTTGGCCGAGGTCCGCCTCTACGCCCGCAACCGCGCCGGCTACGACCGGGGCGGCCTGCGCGAGCTCAGCCTGTCGCGCGCCGACCTGGAGGCCCTGATCCCGGTGGCCGAGGGCCGCATGCCCCTGATCGTCACCGCCCGCCGGGCGGCCGACATCCAGCAGGTGCTGCGTCTGGCCCGGGAGGAGGGGATCAAAATCATCCTCGACGGCGCCGAGGAGGGCTGGCTGGTCGCCGACCAGATCGCCGCCGCCGACGTGCCGGTCCTGCTCAACCCGATCTCCAACCTGCCGGGCAATTTCGAGATCCGGGCCGCCCGGATGCAGAACGCCGCCGCCCTGAACGCCGCCGGGGTGACCATCGCCATCAAGGGCAATGAGGGCTCGACCCACCGCGCCCGCGAGACCCGCTACAACGCCGGCAACGCCGTCTCGCACGGCCTGCCCTATGAGGCGGCGATCGCGGCGATCACGGTCAATCCGGCCCGCATCTTCGGCGCCGCCGGCCAGTTCGGCGAACTGCGCCCCGGCGCCGCCGCAGACGTGGTCATCTGGTCCGGCGACCCGCTGGAACCGCTCAGCGACGCCGAGCAGATCTGGGTTAACGGCCAGGAACAGGCCCCGACCAGCCGCCAGTTCCTGCTGCGCGACCGCTATCGCACCGGTGGCGAAGGCGCGATGCCGCCGGCCTACGGACGGTAGGAGAGGTTCTAGGTTCTGGGGGTCAGGTGCTAGGGAGGATGCTTCGGCAGTCTCTTGTGCTGTCCTGCCCCTAGAACCTGACCCCTAGAACCCAGAACCTATGTCCCCTCGCATCTTCATCGACGCCGACGCCTGCCCGGTGAAGGACGAGGTCTATCGCGTGGCCGAACGCTACGGGCTGAAGGTGTTCGTGGTCTCGAATGGCTGGATCAACACCCGCCGCGACCCGTGGATCGAACAGGTGGTGGTCGACGCCGGGCCGGACATCGCCGACGACTGGATCGCCGAGCGGGCGGGCAGGGGCGACATCGTCATCACCCAGGACATCCCGCTGGCCGACCGCTGCCTTCAGGCGGGGGCGCAGGCGATCAGGTCCAACGGCACGCCCTTCACCCCGGACTCCATCGGCTCGGCCCTGGCCGGGCGGATGGTGGGCGAGCATATGCGATCGATGGGCCTGCAGACCTCCGGCCCGCCGCCCTTCGGCCCCAAGGACCGCTCCGCCTTCCTGCAGGCGCTGGACAAGGCGGTGGTGGTCGCCAAACGGGCGCTGACATGACCGTCATTCCCGAGGACGAGCTGGAGTTCCGCTTCTTCCGCGCGGGCGGACCCGGCGGCCAGAACGTCAACAAGGTCTCGACCAGCGTCCAGATGCGCTTCGACGCCCGCAACTCACCGTCCCTGACCGATCCGGTGCGCGAGCGGCTGCTGAAGCTTGCGGGCAGCCGGGCGACCCTGAATGGCGAGATCCTGATCACCGCCGTGCGCTACCGCACGCAGGAGCGCAATCGCGCCGACGCCATCGGACGGCTGCAGGAGCTGGTGGATCAGGCCTCGATCAAGCCGGTCTATCGTGTCCCGACCAGGCCCACCCGCGCGTCGAAGGAACGGCGGCTGGAAGGCAAGTCGAAGCGGTCGACGATCAAGAGCGGGCGGGGCAAGCCCCGCCTCGACTGACGCGCTTATTCGCCTTCGGGGACCGGGCGGAACAGCAGGGCGTCCACCTTCCCGGCGTCGTCGAAGCCGATCACCCACTGGGTCTGCGCCGCCGCGAACGTGACGATGAACAGGTCGGCGCCTTCCTGGCTGCGGACGAAATCAACCGCCTGAACCTCGCCGAAGCCCTGCAGGATCGGGAAGATCTGGGCCTGCTGCTCGCGGATCTTGCCGGCCAGTTCATCGGTGAACAGGCTGAAGTCGAGGCTGTTGGACTTCATCCCCGAGATGATGGTGCGGATGGTCGCCGCGGCGTTGGCGTTGGCCGGCCGGGCCGCCGCGGCCGGCTGAGGGGCCGGGGCGGCCTGTTGCGGGGCGGCGTTGTCGAAGGTGTTGGGCACGGTCCCGGCGGCGGCCTGGGCCATGGCCTGGGTCGGGGCGGTCATCGGCAGGGCGAGGGCGGCGGCGCCGAGAACGACGGCGAAAACAGGCGACTTCATGGGGCGACTCCGCGGAAGAACGGTCAGACGATGTAAGGCCAAAGCGACAGAACAAGGGCGGCCGCGGCGGCGCAACTTACAACGGTGACAGATACGATCAGCCAGACGGGGGCCCGGCTCTCGCGGATGATAACGGTCTGACCCTGCGGAGGGTTCTGCGCCAATTTCGCCAGGGCCTTCAGCGTGGCCCGCAGTTCCTCCAGCGCATCGCGGATCTGGGCCTGCGGACCCAGCTCGCGACGGATCCAGCGCTCGACCACCGGCTGGGCGGCGGCCCACAGGTCGTGGTCGGGGTTCAGGCGGCGCGCCACCCCCTCGACCGACACCATCGTCTTCTGCAGCAGGATCAGCTCGGGCCGCAGATGCATGTCGAACAGGTCGGTGATCTCGAACAGCTGGCCCAGCAGTCGGCCCATCGACACCTGCGACGCCGCCTTGCCGATGACCGGTTCGCCGACCGCGCGCAGGGCCTGGGCGAAGGCCTCGACCGAATGCTCGGGCGGCACGTAACCGGCCTCGAAATGCACGCGGGCGATGCGGTCATAGTCGCGGCTGATGAAGCCCCACAGGATCTCGGCGAGGTAGCGCCGCTCCGCCGGACCCAGCCGCCCGACGATGCCGAAGTCGATGGCCGTCAGCTCCGCCGGGGCGTGGCAGAACAGATTGCCCTCGTGCAGGTCGGCGTGGAACGCGCCGTGGTCCAGCGCCTGCGACAGGAAGGACCGCACCACATTGTCGGCCAGCGCATCGACGTCCAGCCCCGGCTGCAGGATGGCGTTCGGATCGGTCAGCGGCAGGCCCGTCGCCCATTCCAGCGTCAGCACCCGCTTGCCGACCCCGTCCCAGATCACGGCGGGGGCGTCCATATGGCCGACCGCGCCCTGGGCGTCCGGCTTGGCCATGATCTCCTTCAGCTCGGAGGCGGCGGCGGCCTCCAGCCGCATGTCCAGCTCCAGCGTCAGGGCGCGGGCGATGGTCTCGACGAAGGCCGAGGGCTGCAGCCGGCGCGACAGGGGCACGAAGCGGACCGCCAGCCGGGCGGCCAGCCGCATGGAATCCAGCCCGTTGGCCACGCGCCGTTCGACGCCCGGCCGCAGGATCTTCACCGCCACCTTGCGTCCGTCGGCCAGCTTCGCCGGATGCGCCTGCGCCAGAGAGGCGGCGGCGACCGCCGGGCCGAATTCGGTGAACAGGGCCTCGACCGGACGGCCCAGCGACCGCTCGACCTCGCGCCGCGCCTGATCCAGCGGGAAGGGCGGCAAGGCGTCCTTCAGACGGCCCAGATCACGGGCAAATTCGACGCCGAAGATGTCGGCGCGCGTGGCCAGCACCTGACCCAGCTTGATGGCCACGGGGCCCAGATGCTCGAACGCCTTGCCCAGCCGCTGGCCGGGACGGCCCTCGCGGCCTTCGCGTCCGGCGAACAGGTGCAGCAGGTGCGCGATCCAGCGGGCCCAGACCGGGAGCAGGGGGGTGATCTCGCGCGGCGCCAGGGCATCGTGGCGGATCAGCACGCCCAGCCAGCCCAGCAGGCGCAGGGTCGCGCTCACCGGCGCGCGCACCGGCACGGTGGCCGGGGGCGGCGGAGGCGTGCCGGGATCGATCCGCTGGCTCAGATCGCCCACCCGTGATGGATGGCCGCGACGCCGCCCGACAGATTGGTCACGGTGACCCGGCTGAACCCGGCCTCCTCGATCATCCGCTTGAAGGTCGGCTGGTCCGGGAAGCGGCGGATGCTCTCCACCAGATACTGATAGCTGTCACGATCCTTGGCCACCCATCCGCCGATGCGCGGAATGGCGTGGAAGGACCAGGCGTCATAGGCCTTGCGCACGGCGCTGGCGGTCGGGCGCGAGAATTCCAGGCACAGGAAGCGACCGCCCGGCTTCAGCACCCGGCGCGCTTCGCGCAGGGCCTGGGAGACGTCGGCGACATTGCGGATGCCGAAGCTGATCGAATAGGCATCCACCGAGGCGTCGGGCAGCGGCAGGGCCATGGCGTCGCCGACGGTCCAGCTCATCTCCGGCTCGCCGCCCTTGTGGACCCCGGCCATGATCATCTCGGCGTTGTAGTCCAGCACGATGACCCTGGCGTCGTCGCCGCCCATGCGCAGCTGGGCCGCGCGCGCCATCTTCGAATACCGTCGCGACATGTCGCCGGTGCCGCCCGCCACGTCCAGGATGGTCTCGCCCGGACGCGGATTCAGCTTGGCCGCCGCCGCATCCTTCCAGAGCCGGTGCACGCCCGCGCTCATCAGGTCGTTCATCAGGTCATAGTTCGACGCCACGGAATCGAACACGCCGCGCACCATGCGCACCTTTTCCTTCGCATCGACATCGCGGAAGCCGAAGGAAGAGGTCTTGCCAGACTCTTGGCCGGACGGAGTGTGGGAGGCGTCGGTCATGCTCACGCTCTACCCCTTCGCCGGGGCCGCGTCATCCGTCTGTGTGGCCGCACGGAGCGGTTCAGTGCTTCCCGTTCGGACGCGGCACGCCCAGGTCCTTCATCACGCCCGAAATCATGCCGTAGCAACCGCATGAGGCCTTCTCCAGCCCCGGACGGTCCAGCACCTCGACCCAGCCCCGGCCGCGCCGGATCAGGCCCTTGTCCTCGATCTCGGAGCCGATCTCGGAAACGGTCGCCCGGCGCACGCCCAGCATCCCGGCGATGTCCGACTGGGTCAGCTCGATCCGGTTGCCGTCGGCGCGGTCGTGCAGGGTCAGCAGCCAGCGCGCCAGACGCTCATCCAGCCGGTGCTGGGCGTTGCAGGCGGCGACCTGCTGCACCTGGGCGAACAGGCTTTCGGTGAAGCGCGACAGGGCGCTGCGCATCTCCTCGCTCCGGCTCAGGGCGTCGGAGAACACGTCCGCCGGGCAACAGGCGGCCGAACCCTCGATCTGGGCGATGGCCCGGCTCGAGGCGCGGGCGTTCAGCGGGCCGCAGGTCACGCCGACCAGTCCCTCGCGCCCGATGGCGGCGGTCTCGACCATGTGGTCGTCGGCCAGCACGGTCATCAGCGAGACCACCCCGTTCAGGGGGAACCACACTTCGTCCAGCGCCTCGCCGGCGTCGTACAGCATCTGCCCCTGCGCGAACGGGCGTTCGTTCAGGTGCGGCTCGATCCGTTTCCGGTCCGCCGCGGGAAGGGCGTTGATCCACAGATTGTCCATGACGTCCTCCTCTCCATAATGGTGACGCTCGATAACGCCCAAGCTTCGCCCAGCGTTCCGCTTGTCGCCGTTCGCGGGGCGGGTTACGCCGGACAAAACGGAGGGAACGATGCCGGAACAGATTGACGTCGCGGAAGCTCTGCAGGGTCTGCCCGCCTGGCGAAAGGCGGACGACGAACGCCCCGCCATCGCCCGGTCGCTGGTCTTCGCCGACTTCAACGCCGCCTTCGGCTTCATGACCCGCGTCGCCCTGCTGGCGGACAAGGTCGATCACCATCCCGAATGGTCCAACGTCTACAATCGCGTCGAGGTGCTGCTGACCACCCACGACGCGGGCGGGGTGACGAAACGGGACACCGACATGGCGCGCTTCATCGACGAAGCGGCCGCCGCGATGGGAGTGAAGTGATGACCGGACGCGTCTCGAACAAGAAGATCCTGATCACCGGCGCCGCCGGCGGCCTCGGCACGGCCATGGCCCATATGCTGGCCCGCGAGGGCGCCAAGGTCGCCGTCACCGACGTCAATCTGGACGGGGCGAAGGCCCTCGCCGACGCCGTCAACGCCGACCACCCCGGCAGCGCCTTCGCCTTCGCGCAGGACGTGACGTCCGAGGATCAGTGGATCGCCACCATCGACGCGGTGACGCAGGCGATGGGCGGCCTGTCCGTGCTGGTCAACAACGCCGGCATCGGCGGTCCGCTGGCCTTCGTCGAGCAGGACACGGTCGAGAACTGGCAGCGCCAGTACGAGATCAACCTGCGCTCCATCATGCTGGGGACCAAGCACGCCATGCCGCGCCTGCGCGAGGCGGCCCCGGCCTCGATCATCAACATTTCCTCGGTGGCGGGCCTCGCCGCCGCCCCGGGCATGGGCGCCTACAACGCCACCAAGGCCGGGGTCTGGATGTACTCCAAGACCATCGCGCTGGAGGCCGCCAAGATGGACTGGAACGTCCGCTGCAACTCGGTCCATCCGGTCTTCATCAAGACCCCGATCCTCGATCCCTTCGTGGCCATGGCCGGCGGCGACGAGGGCAAGGCGCACGAGCGTCTGGCCCGCGGCATCCCGCTGAAGCGGATCGGTGAACCGGACGACGTGGCCTATGCGGTGGTCTATCTGGCCTCGGACGAGTCCAAATTCATCACCGGAACCGAGTTCGTCATCGACGGCGGCATGCTGGCCCAATAGGGCCGTCAGTCGACCGCGACCACCTCGACCGACTGGCCCGCCACCACGGCTTCCTCGCCGACCTTTTTGCCGACCAGGGCGCGGGCCAGCGGCGACACATGGCTGACCGAGCCGTTGGCCGGATCGGCCTCATCCTCGCCGGTGATCCGCCAGGTCTGGGTGCGGCCGTCCTCGCGCTCGATCGTCACCGAGCCGC
This sequence comes from Brevundimonas sp., assembly GCA_031119155.1. Lineage (GTDB taxonomy): Bacteria > Pseudomonadota > Alphaproteobacteria > Caulobacterales > Caulobacteraceae > Brevundimonas. The sequence continues at coordinate 1,069 of JAVHYH010000144.1, read as the reverse complement.
CGAACCGCACCCGGCCATCCGGCGTGGTCTCGACCAGCTGGGCCGAGGCCCGTCGGGCGGACCAGTACCGCAGGTCCCGCGCCGCCCGCGCCATCGGCGTCCGGTCGGTCTCGATCGTTCCGCTGGCCTGCGCCGCCGCATAGGCCGCCCGCGCCTCCGCCAGCGCAGCCTCGATCTGCGCCAGCCCTTCGGGCGTGACCAGATTGGCGTGCGGTGAGATGGGGCGGTCGGGAAGATCGGCGGCCGTGGCCTCCAGGTCTTCCTCACGGGTGAAGGCGACGCTCATGGGGTCTCGCTATGCGAAAAAGGCCGCGGTCGGAAGACCACGGCCCTTTCGATCTTCAACGGGTGAAGGATCGTCAGATCTTTCGCCCTCGTCCGGTGATGAAGCTCACCACCAGCAGGATCAGGAAGACGACGAACAGCACATAGGCGATGTTCATCGAGATGCCCGCCACACCGCCGGCACCGAGGGCGCCGGCGACGAGGGCGAGCACGAGAAAGATAAGGGCCCAGCGCAGCATGAGCAGTTCCTTCCAGAGCGGTTGTTCCAAAGGGTTCGGCTCGTCGCCGCACCTGTGAAAGCAACCGTCCGGAAGCGAAGCGGTTCCCGCCTAGCGGCGTCTTCCCGTGTGCGATTTTTCCGTGAACGCCGCCGCCACAAGACTGGCAAGTGCCGGATTACGCAGGAAAATCCAGCCGCCGGCCAGGGCCGCGGCGGTGCCCAGGATCGGGCGCTCGCGGAACAGCATAAAGGCGCGTTCGCCCAGTCCCGTCGGCTCCTCTTCCTCCTCCTCTTCATCGCCCTCGCCGCGCAGGAAGACCAGCGCGACGATGGCGGCGATGAGGGCGAACAGCAGGAAGGTGATCGCCGCGGCGGCCAGCGCCGGAATGACCAGCGCCAGCGCATAGAAGATCGCCACCCCCAGGAAGAGGATGGCGACCAGCGCCGCCCCGGCCGCCACGGCAGCCGCGACGGCCTTCTTCACCAGACCCCTGGCCAGCCCCCCGCCGAACATCAGCGACGGCGACCGGCGAGCAGCAGGCCGAGCACGACGCCGACGCCCAG
>JAVHYH010000143.1 GCA_031119155.1 Brevundimonas sp. | reverse complement strand
TGGGCACCAACATGAAGGCCTGGACCTTCATGATCCTGCGCAACCAGTTCTATTCGGAAAAGCGCCGCTCGTGGCGCCAGTCCCAGCTGGACCAGGAAGCCGCCGAACGCACGCTCGTGGCGGTGGACGATCCGGAATCGCCCGTCGCCCTTGACGAACTGCGTCTGGCGCTGGCCACCCTGCCGGAAGAACAGCGTGAAGCGCTGATCCTCGTCGGCGCCGGAGGCTTCGCCTACGAAGAAGCCGCCGAAATCTGCCAATGCGCGGTCGGCACCGTGAAGAGCCGCGTCTCCCGCGCCCGCAAGGCGCTGCAGGCGACGCTCGAGAAGGGCGGCTACGCCCGCGACGGCCGCTCCGCCGGCGACGCCATGCGCTCCATTCTCGCAGACGCCGACCGCCTGAGCAGCGTCCGGAACTGAGCGGGTGGTCCGGCTGGGACGCGCATTCGGCCGGGGCCTGTCTCAGCCGAAATTCCAGGGCATCCGGTTCCGGCTGGGCGTGGCGCTGGCGCTCGCCCTGCTGCCGATCCTCCTGCTCGGCGCCTTCCAGGCGCAGCAGCAGTTCCGCGATCAGGATATCGAGCGACGGCAGGATCTTCAGCTCGCCGCCGAGCGCACCGCCGCCAGCGCCAAGGCCCGGCTGGACACCACCAGCGTCCTGCTTCAGGCCCTGCGGCCAGAGGCGCTGGAACTCTTCTGCCAGCCCCGCCTGACCGCCCTGGTGACGCGGCTGGACGGACTGGACGGACTGGCCCGGGTCACCGCCACCGGCCACACCACCTGCGCCTCGCAGGCGCTGGCCGCCAATACGCCGCCTTGGCTGGCGGACGCCCGCAGCACCCCGTGGTTCCAGCGGCTTCGCGCCGGTGAGAGCACCGTGCTGGCCCGCGCGCCCGCCGTGCCCGGTCAGGAGCCGGGCCTGATCGTGGCCCTGCGTCTGGAGCGCCCGCTCGGCGCCTTCGACGGCGCGATGATCGCCATCATTCCCCTGACCGCGCTGCAGCCGGACGTCGATGACCCCGCCCTGCCCGAGGGTTCCGAAGCGGCCCTGACCGACGCCCAGGGGCGCATCCTGACCGCGACCGATCCGGACGCCTTTGTGCTTGAAGGCCGCACCCAGCTGGCCGGTTGGGTGGATCGCGCCCGCACCGACGGCTCGTCCATCTTCGAGGCGGATTCCGATGGGCGGCACCGCGTCTTCGCCGGCGCAGCCCTGGCCGGTCGCGACGTCTATGCCCTGATCTCGGCGCCCGCCCCCGGCCTGCTGTCCTGGGCCCGGCTGAACCCGGTCAACCTGCTGCTGATGCCGCTGGCCGCCTGGCTGGCCGCCTTCCTGTCGGTGATGCTGTTCAGCGAGCGTATCGTGGTGCGCTGGCTGGATTATCTGGAGCGGGTCGCCGCCATCTACGCCCGAGGCCGGTTCTCGGTGCGGCCGGTGCAGGCCGTGAACGCGCCCTCGGAAATCCGGGTGCTGGCGAAGACGCTGGACGAACTGGCCGAGAACATCACCACCCGCGACGCCGCCCTGCTGGCGTCGGTGGAGGAGAAGGACGCGCTGATGCGCGAGATCCACCACCGGGTGAAGAACAATCTGCAGATCATCTCGTCCCTGCTGTCGATGCAGCAACGGGCGCTGACGGACGAACCGGCCAAGGCGGCGGTGGGCGACACCCGCCAGCGGATCGCGGCCCTGGCCCTGATCTATCGCACCCTCTACCAGAGCGACGACCTGCGCTATGCGGACGCCCGCATCTTCCTGACCGAGCTGGTCGGGCAGCTGATCGCCAGCGAGAGCGGGCGGGGGCATCTGGTGACGTCCTCGGTCGAGGCGGATTCGCTGGTGGTCGATCCCGACAAGCTGGCTCCGCTGGCCCTGTGGCTGGTCGAGGCGGTGACCAATGCCCAGAAGCACGCCTTCGCCGGGCGCGGCGGCGACCTGAAGGTCCGCTTCCGGGTGCAGGGCGAACAAAGTCTGCTCGAGGTTCAGGACAATGGACCGGGCGTGGACGAGACGGTGCGCGCCGGGGTTGGCCGCACCCTGATGGGCGCCTTCGCCAAACAGCTTCGGGGCACGGTCGAAATGGTCCCGGCTGAAGGCGGCGGCACGATCGCCCGCATGACCTTCGCCACGCCGGAAGCCGTCATTCCAACGGATGCCGCCGACCTTGGAACCCAGCCGCAGCCGCGACGTTGATACGGCAAGACGCCTCCCCGGCATCAAAGGAATACAGACAATGCGCAAGATCTTCATTCTGGTCGCCGCCGCCGCCGCCCTGACCACCGCCGCCTGCAACACCGTTTCGGGCGTGGGCCGTGACGCCTCGGCCGCCGGCAACGCCGTCACCGGCGCTGCGGAAGACGCCAAGAACTAAGGCTTTCAAGTTCCCGGACTGCGGTTTCCCCCGACACGCAGGACGGTTGAATAAGGCCCGCCGGTCCCCCCACCGGCGGGCCTTTGCACGTCCGGAGACGAGGCTCCCCTTGCGCAGGTCGCGGAGCCCGTCCAGCATCCGTTCCGAAGCGCCCGACAGACGGCGCTCACACAACGCGGGGAGGCGTTGAATGACGGAAGCAGTGGAGACCCGGGATGGCCCCGGGCTGAGAACGGTCGTGGGCGCTTCGGCGGCGGGGACGGCGTTCGAGTGGTATGATTTCTTCGTCTTCGGTTCGCTGGCGACGGTCATCGCGAAGCATTTCTTCGCCGACGCGGGCGAGACGGTCAGCTACATCCTGGCGCTGCTGACCTTCGGTCTGGGCTTCGTGGTCCGACCGCTGGGCGCGCTGGTGTTCGGCTGGTTTGGAGACCGCACCGGGCGCAAGACCACCTTCCTCGTCACCATCACCCTGATGGGTCTGGCGACCGTGGCCATCGGCCTGCTGCCGGACTTCAACACCATCGGCATCGCCGCCCCGATCCTGCTGCTGATCATGCGGATGCTGCAGGGCTTCGCCCTGGGCGGCGAGTACGGCGGGGCCGCCATCTATGTGGCCGAACACTCGCCGGCGAAGAAGCGCGGCTTCATGACGGGCTGGATCCAGACCACGGCGGCCATGGGCCTGATCGGCGCGCTGGCCGTCATCCTGATCACCCGCGCCATCGTCGGGACCGAGGCCTTCGACGAATGGGGCTGGCGCATTCCCTTCCTGCTGTCGGCCCTGCTGCTGGCGGTATCGCTGTGGATCCGGCTGAAGCTGAACGAGAGCCCGGCCTACAAGCGGATGGAGGCCGCGGCGGGCGAGAACCGCGCGCCTTATCGCGAAGCCTTCCTGCAATGGAAGAACGGCCGCTTCGTCCTGATCGCCCTGTTCGGCATCATGATCGCCCAGGGCGCGGTCTGGTACTGCGGGTATTTCTACACCCGGTTCTTCATGGAGAAGGTGCTCAGGGTCGATACCAACACCGTGGATCAGCTGGTGCTGATGGTCACCGTGGCCTCGGCCTTCCTCTACATCTTCTTCGGCTGGCTGTCGGATCGGGTCGGGCGCAAGCCGGTGATGCTGTTCGGCATGGTGCTGGCGCTGGTCGCCTTCTTCCCGGGCTTCCACGCCCTGACCCGCGCCGCCAATCCGGCCCTGGCCGAGGCGCAGGTCCACAGTCCCGTGACGGTCGCGGCCGACCGCGCCGACTGCAGCCTGCTGTTCGACCCGATCGGCAAGGCGGTCTTCTCCAGCTCCTGCGACATCGCCCGGATCGCCCTGTCCAATGCGGGCATTCCCTATGAGACCGTCTCCGCGCCGCAGGGCGCCGCGACCGTCATCCATGTCGGCGGGGCGGAAGTCGCCTCGGTCAACGGCGCAGGTCTGGACCCGGCCGCGCTGAAGACCGCCCGCACCGACGTCGAAACCCGCGCCCGCGCCGCCCTGACCGCCGCCGGCTATCCCGAGAAGGCCGACCCGGCGCGGATCAACATGCCCCTGACCTTCGCCATCCTGATGATCTTCATGGTGGCGGCCTGCGCCCTCTACGGCCCGCAGGCGGCGGCGCTGGTCGAGCTGTTCCCAACCCGCGTCCGCTACACGGCGATGAGCCTGCCCTACAACATCGGGACCGGCTGGGTCGGCGGACTGCTGCCCGCGGCCAGCTTCGCTCTGGTGGCGGCGTCGGGGAATATCTATTTCGGGCTCTGGTACTCGGTCGCCTTCACGGTCGTGGCCGTCACCGTCAGCCTGTTCTGGTTGCCGGAGACAATGGGCCGCGATCTGGACACGATCGGAGACTGACGCGTTCACAACCGGATGGACACCATGACGACCTCCCCCCGCGACGCCGGATTGAAGCTCCTTCGCGAGCACGCCTTCATCGCGGGGGAGGCCGTCACGGGATCCGCCCGCATCGCGGTGGACGATCCGGCGACCGGCAAGGTGATCGGCCACATCCCCGATCTCGGCGTCGCGGAGACGCAGAAAGCCATCGCGGCGGCGGTCGAGGCCTTCCCCGACTGGTCGCGATCCGACCCGCACAAGCGCGCGGCCTTCCTGCGCGAATGGGCGCGACTGATCGACGAGAACACCGAGGGGCTCGGCGCCCTGATGGCGCTGGAGAACGGCAAGCCGTTCGAGGAGGCCAAGGGCGAGGTCGCCTATGCCAACGGCTTCATCAAATGGTTCGCCGGACAGGCCGAGCGACTGATCGGGGAGACGCAGGACAGCCCGCTGGGCCACGTCATCCTGACCTTCCGCGAGGCGGTCGGCCCCTGCGCCCTGATCACACCGTGGAACTTCCCCGCCGCCATGCTGACCCGCAAGCTCGGACCGGCGTTCGCGGCGGGCTGCACCGCCGTGGTCAAGCCGGCCAGCCAGACGCCGTTCACGGCGCTGGCGCTGGCGGAACTGGCCTATCAGGCGGGCCTGCCCAAGGGCGCGCTCAGCGTGATCACCGGCGATGCGGCGACCATCGGCGGCGTGCTGACCGCCTCGCCCGAGATCCGCAAACTGTCCTTCACCGGCTCGACGCCGGTCGGCCGCAAGCTGGCCGAGCAATGCGCCCCGACCCTGAAGCGGGTGTCGATGGAACTGGGCGGCGCCGCGCCCCTGATCGTCTTCGCCGACGCCGATCTGGACCTCGCCGTGGCCGAGACCATCAAGGGCAAGTTCCGCAACTCGGGCCAGACCTGCGTCTGCCCGAACCGGGTCTATGTCGAGGCCTCGGTCGCTGAAGATTACGCGACGAAACTGGCCGCCGAGGTGGCGAAGATCCCGGTCGGCCCTGCTTTCGAGCCCGGCGTGAAGGTCGGTCCACTGATCGAGGACAAGGCCATCAGCAAGGTCGAGGATCACCTGAAGAAGGTGCAGGCCGCAGGCGGCCGCGTCCTGACCGGCGGCGCGCGCCATGAGCTGGGCGGGCGGTTCTTCGAGCCGACCGTGACCCTGGGCGGCGACGACAAGCTGTTCCGCGAGGAAGAGACCTTCGGCCCGCTGATCCCGGTCTTCCCGTTCGACAGCGAGGAAGAGGTTCTGGGCAAGGCCAATGACAGCGAGTTCGGCCTCGCCTCCTATCTGTTCACCCGCGACCTGGACCGCGCCTTCCGCATCGGCCGCCGGATCGAGGCGGGCATGTGCGGGGTGAACACCGGCCTGATCTCGACCGCCGTGGCGCCGTTCGGCGGGGTGAAGTCCTCCGGCTACGGCAAGGAAGGCTCGATCCACGGCATCGACGAGTACGTGGACATCAAGGCCGTCACCCTGGCGCTGAAGTAGGCGCCGTCAGCCCTCCAGATCGGTCTTCAGCCGATCCAGCACATCCACCGCCCGCGCCGCATGCGGACCGATCCAGCGGTCATGCACCTGTTTGATCGGCAGGGGGTTGAGGTGATTCCACCGCTCCCGCCCCTTGCGCTGGACGATGATCAGGTCGGCGCCTTCCAGCACCCTCAGATGCTGCATGACCGTGCAGCGATCCAGCGGCTGAAACCGCTCGCACAGGGCGCCGGTCGTCTGCGGCGCATCCTTCATCGCGTCCAGCATCTCGCGGCGGACCCCGGCCGACAGCGCCTTGAAAACCCGATCCTGATTCGCCTCGGTTGACATGTTATAAGAATATAACATTATTGTCCGCGAACAAGGAGCCCGCCCCATGGAACTGAAGTTCAAGGTGTCCGGTCGCATCGCCCGGCCGGTCGAGGAAGTGTTCGAGGCCGTCGCCGATCCGGCGAAGCTGTCGGCCTATTTCACCACCGGCGGCGCGGTGGGCCGGATGCAAACGGGTGCGACCGTGCAATGGGATTTCGCCGACTTCCCCGGCGCTTTCCCGGTCGAGATCGTCGAGGTCGAGCCGAACCGCCGGATTGAGCTGCGATGGGAGGCCAATGAGGGGCCGCCAGAGGACGGTCAGGCCACCGTCGGCGCCGCCTATATGACCACCGTGGTCTTCACCTTCGAGCCGCTGGATGACGGCCGGACACTGGTGACCATTGAGGAAGGCGGCTGGCGCGAGACGCCGGGCGGGCTGAAGGCGGCCTTCGGCAACTGTCAGGGCTGGTCGCAGATGCTGGCGGCCCTGAAGGCGTGGGCCGAGCACGGCATAAACCTGCGCGAGGGCTTCTACGTCTGATCAAACCGGCAGCGCCCCGCGCTTCACCACCGTCCGCATGGCGACGCTGGACGAGACACGGGTGACGCCCGGGATGCGGGTCAGTTCGCGGGAGTGGACCCGTTCGAGGTCATCCACGTCGCGGACGACCAGCCGCAGCAGATAGTCCGAGCCGCCGGTCATCAGATAGCACTCCACCACCTCCGGCACCGTGGCGATGGCGGTCTCGAAGGCGGTCAGGGCGCTCTCGGCCTGCGAAGACAGGGTCACGGTCACGAAGACGCTGATCGGCAGGCCCACGGCGCGTTCGTTGATGATGGCGGCGTAGCGGCTGATGACCTCGGCGCTTTCCAGCGCGCGCAAACGACGCAGGCAGGCGCTCTCAGACAGGTTCACCGCCCGGGCCAGATCGGCATTGGTCATGCGCCCGTCGCCCTGAAGGGCGCGAAGCATCTTCCGGTCGGTATCGTCCAGAGCGACAGCGGAAACCGTCTTCATTTCATGTCTCGTTCGCAGATTCTGCGACTGTATGCCGATCAGTCACCGAAAAGAACAGGAACCTGCGTTCACTCCGTCGCTAGATTGCGCTCGAACCGGAGCCGCCACAGAGTGCGCCCGTCATCGTTCAGGCAGAGGATTCTTCCATGCGCGTCGGCGTCCCCAAGGAAATCAAGAAGAACGAGCACCGCATCGGCCTGACGCCGACCGCCGTGCGCGAATATGTGGCCCACGGCCATGCGGTCTCCATCGAGAAGGGCGCCGGTCTGGGCGCCGGCTTCACCGACGCCGACTACGTCAAGGCGGGCGCGACCATCGTCGACACCGCAGCGGAAATCTTCGCCGCCAACGACATGATCGTGAAGGTCAAGGAGCCGCAGAAGGTCGAGTGGGAGATGCTCCGCGAAGACCAGATCCTGTTCACCTACCTGCACCTGGCGCCGGATCCCGAGCAGACCAAGGGCCTGATCGCCTCGAAATGCGCCGCCGTGGCCTATGAGACCGTCACCGACGCCCGCGGCGGCCTGCCGCTGCTGGCCCCGATGTCGGAAGTCGCCGGCCGCATCGCCGTCTTCTCGGCCGCCGAGACCCTGCTGAAGCACAACGGCGGCATGGGCCTGCTGTTCTGCGGCGTGCCGGGCGTGGCTCCGGCCCGCGTGCTGGTGCTGGGCGGCGGCGTCGTCGGCCTGAACGCGGCCCGCATGGCCATGGGCCTGGGCGCCGAAGTGGTCGTGCTCGAACGCTCGATCCCGCGCATGGCCTATATCGACGAAGTGACCCAGGGCCGGGTCATCACCCGCTACTCCTCGATTGGTGCGATCGAGGAAGAACTGGTCAAGGCCGACGTCATCATCGGCGCCGTGCTGGTGCCGGGCGCCGAAGCGCCGAAGCTGATCAAGAAGGAACACCTGAAGCTGATGAAGCCCGGCTCGGTGCTGGTCGACGTCGCCATCGATCAGGGCGGCTGCTTCGAGACCAGCCACGCCACGACCCATGAAGACCCGACCTATGTCATCGACGGCGTCGTGCACTACTGCGTCGCCAACATGCCGGGCGCCGCGCCGCGCACCTCGTCGGAAGCCCTGAACAACGCCACCCTGCCCTTCGGCCTGGCGCTGGCCAACAAGGGTCTGGACGCGCTGAAGGACAACCCGCACCTCGCGCGCGGCCTGAACGTGCTGAAGGGCGAGCTGACCTATCCGGCCGTCGCCGAGGCGCTGGATATGCCGTGGAGCGATCCGTACGGCGTCTGGGCCAAGTAAGCGTTCAGCCGGACTGAAACGAGAGGCGGGATCGGCAACGGTCCCGCCCTTTTCGTACCGGGTCAGACCAGCAGCGACACCAGTCCGCCGCCCAGATCGGTCCCGGCCTGCTGGACCGCGCGGTCGAGCTCGGCGGCTGCCCCGTCCAGTTCGCGGGCCTCCTGTGAGGACACCGCGTCCGGCTCTCCCGCCTTGGCCTTGTCGGTCGCCTGCTTGATCAGGTTCTTCAGCTCGGCGGCCATGCGGCGGACTTCGGCCATCAGCTCGCTGTCGGCCTGTTTCTCGCCACTGCGGCGGGCCGAGTCGGCGGCCTGGGAC
>JAVHYH010000142.1 GCA_031119155.1 Brevundimonas sp. | reverse complement strand
GATTCCCGTCCATCAGCGCACCATAGCGCTGGTCGGGCTGATGGGGGTGGGGAAATCGACCGTGGGGCGCCGGCTGGCCCGTCGGCTCGAACTGCCCTTCGCCGACGGGGACGAGGAGATCGAATCGGCCGCCGGCATGACTGTGTCCGAGATCTTCGCCAGCATGGGGGAGGGCGAGTTCCGGGCGGGAGAGGCGCGGGTGATGCGTCGCCTGCTGGAAGGGCCGCGACTGGTGCTGGCGACCGGCGGCGGCGCCATGCTGAACGCCGACACCCGGGCGTTGATGAAGACGCGGGCCGTGACCGTCTGGATGCGGGCCGATCTGGAGGTCATCGCCCAGCGGGTGCAGCGGCGCGACACCCGCCCGCTGCTGCGCGGCAAGGACCCGCTGGAGACTCTGAAGACGCTGTCCGAGGCGCGCTACCCGGTCTACGGCGAGGCGGATCTGACGGTCGATGTGGCCGGCGGCGCGCATGCGCAGGCGGTGGACGCCATCGTTGAGGCGCTGGAGGCCCACGGGGCGATGGAGATGAAGGCGTGACGACGACGGTTCCGGTCTCGGGCGGGGACTTCCGCCCCTATGACGTCGTTGTGGGCCGGGGCCTGCTAGGCGAGCTCGGCGCGCGGATCGCGCCGATCGCCAGGGGGCGCACGGTCGTGGTGACCGACGAGACGGTGGCCAACATCCACGGCCCCGCCGTGCTGGCGGCGCTGGAGGCGGCGGGCATCCGCGCGCGGCTGCTGGCCGTGCCGGCGGGCGAGGCGTCCAAGTCCTTCGCCGAGCTGGAGCGGGTGCTGGACCGGATGCTGGCCTTCGGGCTGGATCGCAGCGATGTGGTCGTGGCGCTGGGCGGGGGCGTGGTCGGCGATCTGGCCGGTCTGGCGGCGGCCCTCTACATGCGCGGCATCGACTTCGTGCAGGTGCCGACGACCCTGCTGGCGCAGGTGGACAGCTCCGTTGGGGGCAAGACGGCCATCGACACTCCGCGCGGCAAGAACCTGATCGGCGCCTTCCATCAGCCCCGGCTGGTGCTGGCGGACATCGACGTGCTGGGCACCCTGCCGGAGCGGCAGGTGCGCTCGGGCTGGGCCGAGGTGCTGAAGCACGGCCTCATCTGCGACGCGGCCTTCTTCGACTGGCTGGCGGGTGAGGGGGCGGTCGGCGCCAAGGGCGATCCGGCGGCGCTGCAGCGGGCCGTGGTTCGTTCGGTCGAGATCAAGAGCGCCATCGTCGGCGAGGACGAGAAGGAGGCGGGCAAGCGCGCCCTGCTGAACCTCGGCCACACCTTCGGCCATGCCATCGAGGCGGAACTGGACTTCGACGAGGACAGGCTCGCCCACGGCGAGGCGGTGGCGCTGGGCTGCGCCATGGCCTTCCGCTACTCGGCGGCGACGGGGCTGTGCCCGCAGGCGGACGCCGATCGGGTCGAGGCGGTCACGGCGGCGGCGGGCCTGCCGGTGCGTCTGGCCGAGGCCGGGACCTTCAAGGCGGAAGCCCTGATCAAGCGGATGGCGGGGGACAAGAAGGCCGAGGGCGGTCGCCTGACCCTGATCCTGGCCCGCGCCATCGGCGAGGCCTTCACCGACAAGAACGTGGACCGGGCGACCCTGACCGCCTTCCTGAAGGCCGAGGGCGCGGCCTAGTCCGCAGCCTAGTCCACGGCCCGGCAGGTCGTGGCGGGCATGCCGTCGGCGGTCCAGGTGGCCATGGCGCCCTTGCCGCGCAGCTCATAGCCCGAGGCGCGATACCAGATGCCGTCGGCCGATCGCTCCTGGAACAGGTCGACGGCCTCGCCCTCGGAGTTGCGGACCGTGGCCATCTGGCGCGGGTTGTCGAAATCGACGGTCAGGCGCTGGCTGTCGTTGCACAGATAGACGGAGCGGATGACCCGGTTGAGGGCGCGGTCCTGCACCTCGGCGCCGGTACGGCGGCGGGCGGTCTGGGCCTCCTCGGCCCGCTCGCGGACCGAATCGCCGTCGGTCGGCGCCTCGGCCGGGCGTTGTCCGCAGGCGGCCAGTAGCACAACGAGAGGCAGGGCCATTTTTAGCTGCATCGGAAACTTACCCTTGATGGTATGCGCTTGAGCGGAGGGGCCTTACGCTGAAGGTTAAATACGCAGCGTCGGGTTTGGTTTTCGTCCTTCCGGATTTCATTTCACCAAGCCTCGACGGCCATGCCCTTTGGGAGCTGATGCTATCGCCGACGTTGAGCCCGTGTCGGGAATGAGGTTCGCGGTTTCCGCCGTGAATGCGGACGGCCCTCTGATCACGTTGGAGTTCGTTATCGAGGCGCCTGTCGATGTCCCCGGTGAGGGCTTCCGCTGCAGGTATGAGGTCCGGCCGATCGGATTGGCTGGGGAGGTCGTTGGGACAGACCCGTTTCAGGCTGTGCGGCTGGCGGTGTTTCAGCTCCGTGTGAAGTGGGTGCATCGTTTCCCTGATTGGCGCCTGCTCGGTGAAGACGGGGAGGTTCTGTTCCTCGACTACGACGAATCCGCCTGACGCTTGCGGCGGGCGCGGAAGAAGGAACGCAGCAGGTCGCCGCCCTCCGTGGCCAGCACCCCGCCCTCGGATGTGGGACGCCAGTGGCAGGTGGGTTGTTCGAAGAAGCGGGGGCCGTGGGCGACGGCGCCGCCCTTGGGATCGTCCGCGCCCCAGACCACCCGGCCGATCCGGGCGTGGCTGATGGCCCCGGCGCACATGGCGCAGGGCTCCAGCGTCACATAGAGGGTCAGGCCTGTGAGCCTGTAATTGCCCAGCTTTTGCGCCGCTGCCCGTATCGCCACGATCTCGGCGTGGGCGGTCGGATCGTGGGCGCCGATGGGGCCGTTCATGCCCTCGGCGACGACCTGCCCGGTCGATTCGTCTACGATCACGCAGCCGACCGGAGTCTCTCCGTTGTCCGCCGCCGCTTGCGCGCAGGCCAAGGCCATGCGCATGAACCGCTCATCATGGCCTTCCATCCCCGAGACAACGACAAGAAGCCGCGCCCGCGTCAAGACGCCGACCGCGACGGCCCCCGCAAACCCTATGTCAAACGCGTCGAGCGCGCGGATGACGAGCGCGGTCCGCCGCGCGACAGGCCCTTCGCCAAGGGACCGGGGGCCAAGGCCCCTCGCAGCGACAAGCCCGCGGGCAAGTTCGGCGCGAAGCCGGGCGGGAAGCCCGGCGCCAAGCCTGCCGCCGACGCGGCGCCCCAGCGCAGCGAGCGGATCGCCAAGGCCATGGCCCGGGCGGGCATTGCCTCGCGCCGCGAGGTCGAGCGCCTGATCGGCCTGGGCCAGGTGGCGGTGAACGGCAAGATCCTGGACACGCCGGCGACGCTGGTGACCCGCGACGATGTGATCACGGTCAACGGCAAGCCCATCGGGGCGGCGCAGGCGACGCGCGTGTGGCGCTATCACAAGCCCGCCGGGCTGGTGACGTCGCACGGCGACCCGCAGGGCCGTCCGACGGTGTTCGACGCCCTGCCGAGCAACCTGCCGCGCGTGATCTCGGTCGGCCGTCTCGATCTGAACACCGAAGGCCTGCTGATCCTGACCAACGACGGCGAGTTGAGCCGGGCGCTGGAGCTGCCGTCGACCGAGCTGGTTCGCCAGTACCGGGCCCGCGCCCGGGGCCGGGTGACGCAGGCGCAGCTGGACACGCTGAAGGACGGCGTGACCGTCGACGGCGTCCGCTATGGCCCGATCGAGGCGACCCTCGACAAGGCCAAGGAGAAGGCCGAGGGCGAGAAGTCGTCGGCCAACCTGTGGATCAGCGTCTCGATCACCGAGGGCAAGAACCGGGAAGTCCGCAAGGTGCTGGAGCACCTCGGCCTGACCGTGAACCGCCTGATCCGTTTGGCCTATGGCCCGTTCCAGCTGGGCACCCTGCCGGTGGGTTCGGTCGAGGAGGTCGGTCCCCGCGTGATCCGCGAGATGCTGGCCGAGCATATCCGGCCCGAGAACCTGCCGACCGGCAACACGGTCTCGACCCCCGCGCCGATCCCCGGCCGCCGCACCTCGGCGCCGATCGTCAAGGGCGCCTCGGGTTCGGCCATGTCCGATCCGTCGCGCAAGCCGAGCCGCGTCCGCGCGGCCGAGGCGGCGGCGGGCGAGGGTGGCGAGACCGGTCGCCGGGCGCCCAAGGGCGAGGGCTGGGCCAAGGCCAAGCCGAAGTTCGAGCATACCAAGACCTTCAAGCCCCGCGAGCGCACTGCGCCCGCCCGCAAGGACGACCGCACCGGTGACGGCGAGCGGCCCAAGCGCGCCTTCACGCCGCGCGACGACCAGTTCATCGACGACCGGCGCAAGCCGGCGGGCGGCCCCCGGAAGACGGGCGGCAAGCCGGCCTTCGGGGACAGGCCCTCGGGCGGTCGCGGCTTCGGCAAGCCCGCCGGCGGCGGCGCGGCCCGTCCCGGCGGTTCGCGTCCGGGCGGCGGCTTCGGCGGCAAGCCGGGCGGCGGTGGTCGCGGCGGCCCGCGTGGTCCGCGCTCGGGCGGCTGACCCATGCGGATCGTCGCCGGAAGCCTGAAGGGCCGGGCCATCACCGCGCCGGAGGGGCAGAACACCCGTCCGACCTCGGACCGGGCCCGTCAGGCCATCTTCAACGTGCTGGAACACGCCAGCTGGGCCGAGCCGCTGGCTGGCGCGCGGGTCATCGACCTGTACGCCGGCTCGGGCGCCCTCGGTTATGAGGCGATCAGCCGGGGGGCGGCCTTCGCCCTGTTCGTCGAGATCGAGGACGAGGCGCGCGGGGCCATCCGCGAGAACGCCGACGCCTGGGGGCTGATGGGCCGCACGCGGGTGCACCGGCGCAGCGCCACCGATCTGGGCGTGCGTCCCGGCTCGGCGGGCGAGGCCTTCGACATCGCCTTCCTCGACCCGCCCTATCGCAAGGGGCTGGGCGAGCAGACGCTGGCCCGGCTGCTGGAAGGGAACTGGCTGAAGCCCGGCGCGACCGTCGTGTTCGAGCGGGGCTCGGACGAGCCGGAGATCGAGACGCCCGGCTATGAGCGGCTGGACGCCCGCGACTATGGCGCGGCGCGGGTGCTGTTCCTGAGGGTGAAGGCAGGGGCTGAGGACTGAGCCGGCGGTCATGGGCCGCTTCGCTGGCGTCCCACACGACCCTTTTGTCGCCTCGCCGACCGTTTGGAGGGCCGTGGCTCGTCCGAAATGTGCACTCCGGAAAAAATGGAGTGCACATCGTGCACATTTTCCCGCGTGACGGCGTCTGATGCTTCGGGTTCGCCTTGAGGTGGGGTGTCGGGCTCGGTCACAGCCGAGGGGGAGGACAGGAGGCGGAACTCTTCTTCGGACTCCGTCTCCAGCGGCTCGTTCGCCTCGCACAAGCGGAACAGATAAGGCGGTTCGCCGGGGAAGCGGAGCCGTTCCTCGGCGTCGGACTCGGCCTTCATTTCTAGCCAGAGGCGACGCCAGCGGATCGCCTCCATCGGCTTGCCCCGCTCCAGCGCGTGAACGAACCGGAGGCGGGCCGTTTCGACCTCCTCGTAAGGGGAGAAGTCGTCATAGATTTCCAGGCTCGTGACGTCGGGCCGGGAGTCCGGTTGATCGCGTCGCCGCCAGCCGTATTTGCGGGCGCGACGGCGGAAGGCGGACAGGCCGAGATCGTGACGACGGCAGACGGCCTCGGCGTCGAGACCGGCGAGATAATCGTCGCGAGCCTGAACCCAGACCTCGGGCGAGCGGATGCGATAGGGATAGGTCATGGCGACATCGTAAACCGTCGATACGTCAAATTTGGTCGTATGGGTGCGGACGCGCGCGATGTTGACGTCGCGCGCGTCCCTTGGCCGTCACCAGCGGCGAACGGTGACCCGGTTGTCGAGCTGGCTGCGCATTCGGGCCAGACCGTCGCGGTTGACCCGGTAGGGGCCGCCGTTGCGGCTGATGATCAGCCCCTTGGTCTTCAGCTTGCGCCACACCGCCAGGGTGCAGTCCTCAAGCCGGTAGCCGTCGCGGGTGATGCAGTCGGCGCTGACGATGCGACCGTCGTCATCGCGTTCGAGAAGGATCCCGCCGCCCTGGGCCAGGGCGTGCAGGGTGCGTTGCTCCGCACGGGAGATGTTCATTTCGGAATGTCCGGAAAGGCATGAAGAGACGCGCCTTCGCAATCACGAAGGCGGGCGGTTCAGAAGCGTTTCACAGGCGATGCTGCGAGGCCTCAGGCCTGTCGCACAATCTCGGACATAAACTTCCCGACGGGGGGTGAGTGCTTTGTATAGCCGAACAGGGCGGTATGAGCCAGTCTGCTCCCATGACCCGGATCGACCGTCGCGCCTTCATGGCCGCCTCCGCTTCCGCCGCCGTGATCGGCGCGGGCTCTCGCGCTCAGGCCCGGGAGGCCGGGTGGACCAGCCGCGCCTCCCTGCCGTGGGCGGCGCAGGAGATCTATGCGGCGGTGCATGACGGGCGGATCGTCACCGCCGGCGGGCTGGTGATGCGGCGCGGCCAGCCGCTGCATGTCGAGGACCGGGTCGCCGCCTATGACCCCGCGGCGGATGCCTGGAGCGAACTGCCGCGCCTGCCGGAGGCCCGACACCACCCGATGATCGTCTCGGCGGGCGGGGCCGGCCTGTATGCGCTGGGCGGCTATGCGCGGTTCGGCGGCGACGAGTGGATCAACACGACGGACTGTCTGGTGCTGGAGGACGGGGGGTGGCGGGCGATGACACCGATCCCGGCGCCGCTGAGCGAGACGGTGGGGGCGTTCGTCGACGGGCGCATCCATCTGATCGGCGGCCGCACGCCGGGCGGAACGGCCAATGGCGGCTGGAACGATCAGGCCGATACGCCGGTGCATCGGGTCTTCCTTCCGGCGGAGAACCGCTGGACCGACGCCCGGCCCCTGCCGATGGCCCGCAACAGCGCGGCGGCGGCTGTGCTGGGCGGGGCGATCTGGGTGGCGGGCGGCCGGACGGTCGGCGGCGGGGGAACAGGACGGCTGGACCGCTATGACCCTACGGCGGACCGCTGGGACACGCCGGCGCCGATCCCGCGATCCTACGCCCAGAACAGTCAGGTCGGCGGCGGGCTGGCGATGGCGGAAGCGGGCGGGAAGCTGGTCGCGTTCGGTGGGGAATGGTTTGCGCGGGGCGGAGGCGGCGGGGTGTTCGCCGAGACCTGGCTGTACGACCCGGCGCGCGACCTGTGGGAGGCCGGGCCGGACATGAAGACGCCCCGGCACGGGTTGGCGGCGGCGGCGCTGGATGGCGTGGTTTATGCAATCGCGGGCGGGTCGGTGGTGTCCGGCGGCGCGGCGACGGGGGTGGTGGAGAGTCTGAGGGTCTAGGGGACGGCATGCGGGATGAGCGGACCCTGGACGCTAGTCCAGCTCCGCCAGCGCGGCCTCGTGTCTGGCGATCCGCGTGCGACAGCGGCGGGCGTGGCGTTCGTAGAAGGCGGCCATGGCGAGGATGAAGCCGAACGAGACCAGATAGATCAGCGGCAGGGCGGGGCTGGGACTGGCGAGGCCGAGGCTGAGGATGAAGGCCATGGCGCCGACGCAGATGGCCTGACCCGCGCGCGCCCAGTGGACGCCCGAACGGGCCTGGCGGATGGCGGCGTGAAGGGAGGCGGCAGGGGTATCGGCCTCGCCCGGCCGGGCGCCGCGCCGGGCCCAGAGGGTGGCGATCAGGGCGAACAGGCCGAAGGCGACGCCGGCCACGCCCAGCACCGGCGCGTCGTGGCGGAAGGCCACCCAGCCGGCCACGACCCCGGCGCCCACGGCGCCCCAGGCCTCCAGATGGAAATTCAGGGTCGCCAGCGCCGCCCGTCGGCGCACGGCGCGGGCCAGTGCGGGCGCGGGCTCGGGAGCGTCGGCCTTCACTGGCGCGGTCCAGACCTCGACCAGATCGGTCCAGTCTTCCGGTTTCGGATCGGTCATCGCGAGGCCTCGGGGTTCATCAGGGCGCGCAGCTCGGCGCGGGCGCGGGTCAGGCGGATGGAGACGGTGTTGGCGTTCATCCCCAGCATCTGGCCGATCTCGGCGGGGCTGAAGCCCTCCAGCGTCAGGCTGGCGGGCTGGCGCAGGGACAGGGGCAGGGCGCGGACGGCGGCGGCCAGCCGCTCGCGCAGGTCGTCGGCCTCGACCCGGTCATGCGGGGTGGGCTCGCTGGAGGGCAGGGCCTCGTCCAGCGGCGAGCGGCGCGGCGCGGCGGCCTCCCGCGAGACATGGGTGACGGCGCGGTTGTGGGCGACGCGGGCGAGGAAGGCGCGCACCGGCGCCTCGGCCCGGTAGCGGGGCAGGGCGCGCCAGACGGCCAGCAGGATGTCCTGCTCCAGCTCGCGCCGCACCTCGGGATTGGCTTCATAGCTGCCCGCGATCCGGCGCAGCATCGGGCCGTGCTCGGCGACCAGCGCCTCGAACCCCTGATCCCTGTTGGACCCCTCGGCCAAATCCCCCGTCCTCATCCGCGTCGGCGACGAAATGCGCCGTCGATGTGAAAGACTCCGGATGGCGGCGGGACTTTCAGATCGAGAGCGAGATTTTCACAGGAGCGCATCGCCATGACCATCGACAATATCACCCCCGCCGAAGCCACCCCCTCTTCGGGTGTTCGCAATGGACGGAAGTTTCTCTGGACGCTGGCCGGCCTGATCGGGATC
>JAVHYH010000141.1 GCA_031119155.1 Brevundimonas sp. | reverse complement strand
GATGGTGCGGCGGATCTCCTCGTCGCGGCCGATGACCGGGTCGATCTTGCCGTCGGCGGCGGCCAGGGTCAGGTCGCGGGCGTAGCGCTTGAGCGCGTCATAGCCGTCCTCGGCGCCGGCGCTGTCGGCGGTCTTGCCCTTGCGGACCTCGGTGATGGCGGCGTCGAGCGCATCGGGCGTGACCCCGGCGGCGGACAGGACGGTCTTCGCCACCCCGCCTTCGCGGGCGAGGGCGCCGAGCAGGCGTTCGGTCGTGACGAAGGCGTCGCCGGCCTTCTTCGAGGCGGCCTCGGCGGCGGCGAAGACGCGCGCGGTGTCGCCGTCCAGATAGAGCTGGCCGGAGCCGCCGGACACCTGGGCGCGCTTCGACAGGGCGGTTTCGATGTCGGCTTCGGCGCGCTTCGCGTCGCCGCCGGCGGCGGTGATCAGATTGCGCGCGAGTCCGTCACGCTCTTCCAGCAGGACCTTGAGCAGGTGTTCGGGCGCGAACTGCTGGTGGCGGCGGGCCAGAGCCAGGCTCTGGGCGGACTGGACGGCCTGTTTGGCGCGGTCGGAGTAGAGGTCGAGATTCACTGAGGCTTCCCCAAGAAGGCGGATCCCGCCAGCGCGCCCTCATGCAAGCGACGCGCCGTGCGGTTGCACCTCAGTTGGGTGTGGCCCATCCGCCACGCAAGGGCGAGCCCCTGCGTGGCGTGAGCGGTCTTACTGGCCGGGCTGCTGGGGCCCTGCGAAGTCGAACTGCGGGTCCTGTTGACGCGCGGGGCCGCCGAAATTCCAGGTCAGGCCGATGAAGCCGACCCGGCCGCCGAACACGCGCTCGGTGCGGTCGGTGAAGGTGGCGGTGTCGTAGGTGGTGATGTCCTTCGACTCGTCGAGCAGGTCGCGGACGGTCAGTTGCAGCGACAGGGTCTCGGTCAGCTTGCGGCGGTAGCCGAGGTTGATCAGTTGGGCCGACTCGCGCGTGCCCTGGGCCAGCAGCTGTTCGCCGGTCCAGATGCCCGACAGCTGGACGAAGTCCTCGGCGGTCGGCTGCCAGTTCAGGCTGACGCGACCCGAGACGACCTCGCCCTCGCTGCTGACGCCGCCGACCAGGTTGGAGGCGTCGATCTCCTGCCGGAACAGGTTGACGCTGGCGTTGTAGCGCAGGGTCGGGTGCAGGCGACCGTTGGCGACCAGCTCGACGCCGGTGGCGGTGCGGGCGCCGAGGTTCTCGGTGCGGGTCAGCAGGACGCCGTTGCCGATGTCGCTGATCACCGGGGTGAAGGCGTTCTGGGTGTCGCGATAGTAGAGGGTCGCGCCGTAGAAGGACTGGTTGACCCGGCGCTGCCAGCTGAACTCGAACGAGTCCGTTTCCTGCGGCTCCAGATCGGGGTTGCCCGCGCGGTAGTTGAGCGGGTCCTGATAGCTGAGGAAGGGGTTCAGGTCGTTCGGGGCCGGACGCTGGACCCGGCGGCTGTAGCTGCCGCGCAGGGTCTGCTGGTCGTTCAGCTGATAGGAGACGTGCAGGGTCGGATAGGCGCGGAAATAGTCGTTCTCGGCCTGGATGCCGGTCGTGACCTGATCGAGATCCAGATAGGCCTGTTCCAGACGCAGGCCGAACTGGGCGCTGAGCTTGTCGCCGAAGGGCTGCTCCCAGGTGCCGTAGAGGGCGTGGACCGTCTGATCGACCTGGAAGGTGTTGGACACCAGCGGGTCGGGCGTCAGGGCGCCGGGCGTGGCGCCGCGGGCGACGAGGTTGTCCAGCTCGAGCGTCGAAGACTCCAGCTCATAGCCGGCGCGCAGGCGGGCGCCGTTGGCGAAGGGCCGGACATAGGCGCTGGCGAAATTGATGCTGTCCGTGTCGTTGCGGTTGTCGAGGTGCTCGTACTGGTTGGCCGAGACCGGGATCAGCTGATCGACCAGGGTGTCGTGGCCGTAGGAGCCGCGCCCGCGGTTGTAGCGGAGCTCATTGGACCAGTCGTGGCCCTGCTCGCCGAAGCGGCGGACGAGACGGGCGGTGGCGCCGGAGAACTGGCCCTCGAAGCCGCCGTTGGACAGGCGACGATAGCGGGCGCCGACGCCGCCCAGCGCATCCTCGGCCTCGTACTGGTCCAGCATCACGCCGTCGCTGGTGACGTCCACATGATAGAGGTCGCCGTACAGCTGATACTGGTCGTTGGGACGGTAGTCGGCCGAGAAGCGGACGAAGGCGTTGTCGGTCGAGCCGTCGCCGGCCTGGGTGTTGCGGGCGTCGAGGAACTGGTTCGAGGCGGTGTCGAAGCGGCTGCGGACCCGGTCGGTGGACTGGATCAAGGTGTCGTGGCGCACGCTGGCGTCGGCGGTCAGGGTCAGCCTGTCGCGGGTGAAGACGCTGCTGACGCCGAGATTGTAGCGTTCGTCATTGCCGATGTTGACGCGGACCGAGCCGGTATTGGTCGGCTGGGCGCGCGGACGGTTCGGCTTGGTGATCAGGTTGATCACGCCGCCGCCGCCGTCGGGGCGATAGGCCGCCGACGGATTGGTCATGACCTCGATGCGCGCATACTGGTCCGCCGGGATCTGCAGGATCACCTGCCCCCGGTTCTCGCCCGAGAACAGGCCCGAGGGCCGGCCGTCGACGAGGATGGTGACGCCCGCGTCGCCGCGCAGGCTGACGTTGCCGTCCGGATCGACCTCGACCGAGGGAATGTTGCGCAGGGCGTCGGCGAGCGTGCCGGTCGCGGTCTGCAGATCCTCACCGACATTGTAGCTGATCGAGTCGACCGAGGTGCGGATGTCGTTGGCGCGACCGGTGACGACCGTCTCGCCGAGGCTGGTCGGCTCTTCCTGTTCCGTGCTGGCGGGGGGTGTTTCCTGCGTCGCGGCGGGTTGGGCGGGGGCGGGCGGGGCGGGAGGCGGCGTCGGCTGGGTCTGGGCCACGGCGGCGCTCGCCGGCAGAGCGAGCGCGAGCAGCGAGATGAGGGTGGTTCTGGTCATGGCCCCGAAAATCCTGAGTCCGGGGATCATGATCGCCCCCGTAGCGGCGAGGAAACTAGCAGCGGCGCTGGACGTAACTCAGTTACATCTTTTTCATTTCATTACACTTTCTCCACCAACCGACATTTTTCCGCCGCACGATCTGCACGGCGGTCGGCGTCAGCGGGGGACGAAGCCCTCGCCGGTGATCTGGAGCCGGCGCATGTCGAGGCCCATCCGCCGCATCTGACCGTGGGCCGCGTCGGAGAGCGTGCGCTGCGCGGCGGCGTCGCCGCTGTCCTGGGCCTGCTCGATCGCGGCGTCCATCAGCAGGGCCTGATAGATCAGGGTCTCGGCGAACCGCTGACGGGCGGCGGGCGTGTTCAGGCCCATGCCGTCGAAATTGACCGCGCGGGCCACATGGGCGCGAGCGCCGCGGGCCTGGGTCGTCGTCATGGTCTCCTCAAAATTATTGGCCGCGCCCCACATGGCCAGATAGTAGAGGGCCACGGCGTCAACGACGTTGCCGGTGTCCAGCCCGAAGCGGCGGAGGGCGGGCGAGGCGGTGCTGATCGGATCAGCGGAGCGGAACAGGGTGGCGATCTCCTGCCCGGCCTCGGGCGCGGATCGCGAGACGGTCTGCACCAGCTCGGCCTGGACCTGACGGGTGACGGCGGGATCACGACGGAAGGCGAGGTCCGCCGGGCGCGCCGGGGCCGGCGTCGGCGTGGCTGTGTCCGAGCGGGATTGTCCACGCCATTGCCGGGGCGTGGTGTCGGCGCCGGAGGCCCGCAGAGTCTGGTCGCGAACATTGGCGTGCAGGGTGTTCATCGCATCCATCTGCGCCAGGCCCTGGAACGGGAAGTCCTGCGCCCGAACCGGTGACGCCCATCCCGACGCCCCCATGACCACAACAGCAACGAGGGGCGCGGCGAGGCGGGCGGCGTTCATGGACGTCTCCGGTCAGTCGGTGCGATGTCCGGACAGAACGCCGGAGGTCGCCGCAGGTTTCCGCCCGCCGGGCCTTGGACCCGGCGCCCGACGGCGCTAGCGTCGCCGCACCAGTTCAGTCGGGAGCGTCTTCATGTCCATCCGCCTTACACGCCGCGCGGCGTTGATCTCGTCCGCAGCGGGCGCTGCCGCCCTGCCGGCGACCGGCTGGGCGCAGACCGCCGCCAATGACAGCGCCTCGCTGGCCGAGCAGGTGGACGCCTTCGTCAAGCGGGCCATGGCCGCCTTCCCGGACCAACCGGCGGTGTCCATCGCCGTGGTCAAGGACGGCCAGCCGATCCTGACGCGCGGCTATGGCACCCGCTCCGTGGGCGGATCGGCGGTGGACGAGCACACCCTGTTCGCCATCGCGTCGAACACCAAGGCGGTGACCTGCGCCGCCCTGTCGATCCTGATCGATGAGGGCAAGGTGAAGTGGGACGAGCCGGTGCGCACCTATCTGCCCAACTTCGCCCTGTCGAAGCCCGAGCTGAACGATCTGGTCACGGTGCGCGATCTGGTCAGCCACCGCATCGGCTTCGGTCTGGGCGCCGGCGACCTGTTGTTCTGGCCGAATGGAAACCGGACCCGCGCCGAGATCATGGCCGCCATCCCGAACGTGCCCATCGAGGACAGCTTCCGCACCTCGTACCACTACTGCAACCTGATGTTCGTGGCCGCCGGCGAGGTGGTCGCGGCGGCCAGCGGGATGCCGTGGGAAGACTTCGTGCAGACCCGCATCCTGACCCCGCTGGGCATGACCGAGACCCTGCCGCTGATGACCGGCGCGGACCCGGCGAAGTCGGCCCTGCCGAACGGTCGGATCGGACCGCCGCTGCGCTATCAGGGACCGATGCAGACCATCGGCCAGTCGATCCAGGAAGTCTGGGACTGGTCGGCGGCGGGCGCCGCGGGCGGCTTCGTCACCAATCCGGTCGACTGGTCCAAATGGATCGCGGTGCAGCTGAACAGGGGCGCCCTGCCGGACGGGACGCGGCTGTGGTCGGAAGCCCGCGCCAACGAGATGTGGCGGCCCAACATCATCGTCTCCAGCTCGGGCGGGCCGACGCCGGACGCGCCGGGCCGGGCCATCGCCGCCACCTATGCGACGGGCTGGCAGGTGATGGACTATCGCGGCGAGCGCTTCATCACCCACGGCGGCGGCGCGCCCGGCTATCTGTCCGGCACCGTGCTGCTGCCGGGTCGCAACACGGGCTTCAGCTTCTTCACCAATGCCGAAGAGAGCCAGCTGACCCGCGCCCTGCGCAGCGGCATCGCCGACATCCTGATGGGCAAGGCCGGCTTCGACTGGATCGCCGACGGTGTGCGCCTGACGCAGGAAGGCAATGCGAAGTCGCTGGAGGCCGCCGCCGGGATCGACGCCAAACAGGCCGCGGGCGCCGCGCCGTCCCTGCCGCTGGAGGCCTATGCCGGAACCTGGCGCGATCCCTGGTATGGCGACATCGAGATCACGGTCGCCTCGCCGCGCGTGCGCGCCCCCCGCGGCGGTCCTCGTCCGACGACCCGGCTGCACCTCGACTTCACCCGCACCAACGCCCTGAAGGGGCCGCTGGAGCCCTATGACGGCGACAGCTTCCGCACCCGCTTCCCCGACCGGCGGGAGGAGGATGTGATGGTCACCTTCAAGGTCGAGAACGGCGTGGCCGTCTCCGCGACCATGAAGGCCGTCAGTCCGGATGCGGACTTCAGCTATGACTATCAGGACCTGCGGCTGACGAAGGCATGACCCCGGTGATCTCTCTTCTTCTGGCCCTCATGACCGGCGCCCCGCAGGCGCAGGAGGCGCCGCCGCCGCCGGCCTGCATCGGCGCGACCTTCGTGAGCTGGCAAGCCTGCGCGGAGGCCGCGCAGGAGGGGACGCCGGCCTATATGCTGGCGATGCTCAACCTCGGCACGGAGGCCTATCTGAGGGGCGATATCGCCTCGGCGCTGGACTACTACGACAAGGGACAGCTGGAGGGCTTTTCGACCACTTCCGACGTTGTGCTGCACACCTTCCGGGCGGACGCGCGACGCTATGCGGGGCGGATGGACGAGGCGCGAGCGGATGCCCGACTGGCATGGGGCTTCCTGGACGGACGCCCACCCCCGGGTACGCCGGACAATCTGAACCGGCCGATCCCCGCCGAGATGCGCGGCGCAATCCTGGGCATCATTCTGCCCATGCTCAGGGACGATGACGCCGCAGCGTTCCAGCGCGCCCGCGACCAGTATCTGGCCCTGCCCGCCACGGACTGGCAGACGCTGAGCCAGAGGGCCGGGGTGCTGACCGAACTGGGCGAACACGAGGCCGCCGTCGCCGCCAGCAAGGCCGCGCTGGACCTGCGCCCCCAGGATGGCCTGACGCAGAACAACCACTGCTATGCCCTCGTCGAGGCGGGTCGGGCGAGCGAAGCCCTGCCCTATTGCGAGCGCGCGGTCACCGCCCTGCCGGAAGCGGCGCCGGTCCGGCACAGCCTGGCGACGGTGTTGGCCAAGCTGGGCCGATGCGCGGATGCCGAGGCCCAGCTGGTCATCGCCCGTCGTCTGGAGCCGGCCCACAGCCTGTACCGCGAAGCCGCCGTCTGCACGCCGAAATGAAGCCGCTCCTGTTCTGGATGCTGATCGGCCTCCTGCCGGTCGGCGAGACCGCGCTGGCCGCCGGCCCGGCCCCGATTCACGCCCAAAGCCCGATGAGCGACGCCCGATTCTGGTCGCTCATTGACGGAACCGTCCGGCCGGACGCTGATCCCGACGCTCAGGCAAGCGCACTTTATGAAGTCCTGGACGCCCTTTCGGCGGATGAGGTTCTCGGCTTCCACGACGCCTTCGAGCGCCAGATGACCCGGGCCTACAGCTGGGATCTCTGGGCCGTCGCCTCGATCGCCCACGGCAGCGCGTCCGATGACGGCTTCGACTATTTCCGGCGCTGGCTGATCTCCCGTGGACAGCAGACGTTCGAGCACGTGCTGGCGAACCCGGACAGTCTGGCGGACGTGCCGGGTGTGGACGGCGGCGGGGTTCTCGAGTTCGAAATGCTGGGTTACGTCGCCATGGAGGTGTGGGCCGAAAAGTCCGGCCGCCCCGTCGAAGACATGCCCATCCCCGCATCGTGGACGCCGCCGGGCGCGGACCCGGCGGGCGAGCCTTTCGAGGAAGACCCGGCATGGCTCGCCGCCCGCTTCCCCAAGACCTGGGCGCGTTTCGGCGAGAATCCGCTGAGCTAGATCACTTCACCAGTTCGAGGATTTCCAGCTTCGATTCCAGACGCGGCCAGGGGATGACCAGACGCCAGCGTTCGGCGCCGATGCGTTCGAAGACGCCGACCTGATCGCGCACGGTCTGCTGGCCATAGGTCGGGAAGGTCCGCTCGTCATCGCCCCAAGCCTGCGCGCCGACGAAGACCAGACGATTGTCCGTGTCCGGATAGAGCAGGCCGCGGGTGCGTTGCGAGCCGGTCGTCTTGGTCAGGATCAGATCGCCGCCGGGGGTCAGTTCGACCGAACAGCGGAAGAAGGGATAGGCCACATAGGCCAGCGTATTACCCGCCTTGGAGCCCAGTTTGATGGTGCGGCAGCGGTAGGTTCCCGGCGCGGGCTGGAGACGGCCCGCCTGACCGGCCATCGGATCGACCAGCGGACCGAGCGCCTCGACCTCGGAGGCGAAGCCCTTGTCCTCGGCCTCGGCTCGGCCCAGCCGCCAGGCCTGATCCAGACGCCCCAGATTGCCGGCGTCTTCCGCCGACACGACTTCGCGCCAGCTGTCGGTTCCGCCCTGCTCCCCTTCGGCGGCCGGAGCCGGGGCCGGCGTGGCGGGCGCATCGGAAGGTTCGCCGATCGGCGCCGGATCGGTCGCGGGCACGGCGGGCTCTGCCGGGGACGAGGCGTTGTCCCCGCAGGCGGCGAGCAGGGCGGCGACAGAGGCGACGGCGATCAGGGTCCGCATCGGGCAGGCTCCATAAGGCTGAGCTTGCACAACGGATGGAGCCCCGTCGGGTTCAGTCCCTCGGGCGCGGATCCAGCAGCGTCCCCGAGACGGTGGCCGCCAGCAGGCGCGGCGCGAACGGCAGGCGCGCCACCTTGCCCAGGATGTGGTCCCGCACCCAGGGCAGCAGGCCGCCGTCGGCCTGATAGAAGGGGGTGAAGCCGTAACTGAGCGCCTGATAGAGGCTGAGATGCCAGCGTCGCTCGCGGGCATAGCCTTCCAGCGCCCAGGTCACGCCGGGCTCGCGGGCCAGCCACTGCGTCAGGCCGAAGGCGTCGAGCAGGCCCATGTTCACCCCCTGCCCCAGCTGGGGGCTGGTCGAGTGTGCGGCGTCGCCGATGACGGCCAGCCGGTCGCCATAGGGCCGCGACAGGGTGTGGTGGCCGTAGCGGGCCAGGGTCAGCTGGTCCGGGTCGGTGATGGTCTCCAGCACCGGGGCGGTCTCCGGCCAGAGGGACCGGACCTCGTCCTTCCACGGCTCCAGCCCGGCGACGCGCCAGTCGTAATACCGATCCGACTTCAGGCTCCAGAAGAAGGTGGCCAGCCGCCCCTCGGCATGGGGCGCGGAGCCGACGGGCAGGACGCCGATCATCTTGGCCGCGCCGCGATAGACCTGCTGCAGGGCCGTCTCATCGAAGGGCTCGCCCGGCCAGGGGACGGTGGCCCACAGGGCGCCGAAGGACAGCGGACGGGGCAGCGCCCCCGTGATCCGCGAGCGCGCGCCCGAGGCGTCGACCACCAGATCGAAGGCGGGGGTGCGGACGCCCGTCGCGTCGGTCAGGAC
>JAVHYH010000140.1 GCA_031119155.1 Brevundimonas sp. | reverse complement strand
CCGGCGACATCACCAGCTGGGCCTACGCCCTGCCGGCGCAGCTGGAGGCGCTGGGGTGATCGACGCCGAGCCGCTGCGGGTCTTCTGCGCTGAAATGGAGAGGCTTGGAGCGGCGATTCATGCGCCTTCAGGGGCGCTGCCGCACTGTGGCGCCACTACAGGTGCAGGCTATCACGTCCTGATCGCCTCCGACGGCCGCTATTCTCTGGTCTATTCCGAGCGAGGCGTTCCGGGAGTGATCGCTGCCAGCACTGACCCCGAGGTGCTGATGGAACGGGTGTTCGTGGAAGTGACGACAAATATGGCGTCGACGGCGTTCGCCAACGAGCAGCCGCCTCTCGATGCTGCGGACCCGCTCCGACTGTTGCGGTTGTCGGAAGACGAGGTCCGCAATGCGGCTGTTGATTACCAGCTTCGAACGTCCCGGGTTCAGGAAGCGCTGCTCAACAAGTTGAATCCCGACTGGGCCGCGCGGCGAGCCGTCTGGAACGCCGAACGGCTGCGTCAGGTAAAGCAACTCCTTTCCGAAGGATCACAGGATTGATCGACACCCTTCCCACCGTCCGCGGCAAGCTGCTGCTGAACGAGCCGCTCGGGCCCTACACCTGGTTCCGGGTTGGCGGTGCGGCGGATGCGCTGTTCATCCCGGCGGACGCCGACGACCTGGCGGACTTCCTCAAGGCGCTGGATCCGGCTGTGCCGGTGACCGTCCTCGGCGTCGGCTCGAATGTCATCGTGCGTGACGGCGGGGTCGAGGGGGTGGTGATCCGGCTGGCCGGACGGCCTTGGGCGCAGATCACGACCGAGGGCGACACCATCACGACCGGCGCGGGCGCGCTGGATTCGATGGTGGCCAAGGCGTCGGCGAAGGCGGGCATCGGCGGGCTGGAGTTCTATGCGGGCATTCCGGGCACCATCGGCGGCGCCCTGACCATGAACGCGGGCTGCTACGGCTCGGAGACGAAGGATGTGCTGGTCTCGGCCTGGGGCCTGACCCGGTCGGGCGAGCGGGTGGACTATACGCTGGCCGACTTCGGCTACACCTATCGCCATTCGGTCGTGCCCGAGAACGAGATCATCTGGGTCGAGGCCGTCTATCGCGGGACGCCTGCCGATCCGGAGGCCGTCACGGCGAAGATCAACGAGATCACCAGCCGCCGCGAGACCACCCAGCCGATCCGCGAGAAGACCGGCGGCTCGACGTTCAAGAACCCCGAGGGCCATTCCTCGTGGAAGCTGGTCGATGAGGCGGGCTGGCGCGGCAAGCTGCACGTCGAGAACGGCGGCGGGGCGATGTTCAGCGAGCTGCACTCCAACTTCATGATCAACCCCGGCGAGGCGACCGCCGCCGACATCGAGGGGCTGGGCGAGGCCGTCCGCGCCGACGTGAAGGCGAAGACCGGCGTGCAGCTGGACTGGGAGATCAAGCGGATCGGCCGCAAGGGCTGATCCCGCTCACCCCCAATTTATCTCGCATGGACGGGGTTCTGGTTAAGGCTTCTTAACCGTCCCCACGGCAATCGGTTGAGGGGCGCTGAAGATGCCCGGAGCCGACCATGACCCGTCCCCTTGCTGAGCTTCACGTCGCCGTCCTGATGGGCGGGCTGTCGTCCGAGCGCGAGGTCTCCCTGAGCTCCGGCAAGGGCTGCGCCGACGCTCTGGAAGGGCAGGTGGCCAGGGTTAGCCGTGTCGACGCCGGTCGTGATCTCGCGCAGGTGCTGACCGCGCTGAAGCCCGATGTGGTGCTGAACGCCCTGCACGGTGAATGGGGCGAGGACGGCTGCGTCCAGGGCATCCTCGAGACCCTGCAGATCCCCTACACCCACTCCGGCCTGCTGGCCTCGGCCCTGACCATGGACAAGGACAAGACCAAGTCCGTCCTGCGCGCCGCGGGCGTGGTGGTGCCGGGCGGCGGCCTGTTCGACCGGCATGAGGTGGCCAGCCGCCACGTCATCTCGCCCCCCTATGTGATCAAGCCGAACGCCGAGGGCTCGTCGGTCGGCGTCTATCTGGTGCCGGAGGGCGCCAACGGTCCGCAGGCCGAGGTCGGCGCGCCCGACTGGACCTATGGCGAAGAGGTGATGGTCGAGCCCTATATCCGGGGCAAGGAACTGTGCGTCACCGTCCTGGGCGAGGCCTCGGGCCCGCGCGCCCTGACGGTCACCGACATCACCCCGGTGAAGGGCTTCTATGACTACGAAGCCAAATATTCGCCGGGCGGCTCGGTCCACAAGCTGCCGGCCGACCTGCCCCCCGCCGTGTTCGAGCGGGCGCTGCGCGAGGCGGAGCTGGCCCACAAGGCGCTTGGTTGCCGGGGGGTTAGCCGGTCCGACTTCCGTTATGACGACGTTAAGGACGATCTGGTTCTGTTGGAGGTCAACACCCAGCCCGGCATGACGCCGACTTCGCTCGTCCCCGAGCAGGCCGCGTACTGTGGACTGGAATACAAAGACCTTGTCCGGTGGATGGTGGAGGACGCCTCATGCCCGCGGTAGTTCGCGGCGGTCGGCGACAGAATTCGAGCCCGCCCCAGAAGCGTGGCGCCCCCCGGAACGGAGGGCGCGGTCGCGCGCCCCGTAACGCCTCGGCCATTCCCGGCAAGATGGCGGCCATCGGCCGTCTGGACCTGTCCCCGCGCGCGGTGATCCTCTCGATCGCGGCGGGCGTCCTGCTGCTGGGCGGCGTGCTGGCCACCGGCGCGCGGGCCGAGCGGATCAGCGCCTCCATGGGGCGTGGCGTCGACGGCGTGATGGTCGGCATGGGCTTCAAGCTGGAGAAGGTCTTCATCGAGGGCGAGAGCGCCGAGGCCACCGCCGCCATCCAGCGCGCGGTCCAGCTTCAGGCCGGTCAACCGATCACCTCCATCGATCTGGACGCCGTGCGCGAGCGGGTCGAGGGCGTGGGCTGGGTCAAGTCGGCGCGGATCGTGCGCCTGCTGCCCAACACCCTGATCGTGGATGTCACCGAGCACGACCGTCTGGCGGTCTGGCAGGTCGGCGGCCGCAACCAGGTCATCGACGGCCACGGCGCGGTCATCACCGGGGCCGACGCCGGTCGCTATCCCGAACTGCCGCTGGTGGTCGGGGTGGGCGCCGAACAGGCCGCCGCAGAAATCCTGCCGCTGATCGCCCAGCGCCCCCGCCTGATGAGCCGGATCGAGGCCCTCGTGCGCGTGGACGAGCGCCGCTGGGATCTGCGCCTCAAGGACGGCAGCCTGATCCTGCTGCCCGCCATCAACCAGGAAGCCGCCCTGATCCAGCTCGACGAGATGGACCAGCGCCGCCGGCTGCTGGAGCTGGGCTTCGCCCGCATCGACCTGAGAACCCCGGAAGAGGTCGCCGTCCGGCCCTCGTCCGGCAACGCATAAGACTAGAGGAACGGGCATGGCCGGGCGGTCTGTGGACAAAACTGTTGATGGTCGCGGCGCGGCGGGGCGGACCCCGGTCGTGGCGGCGCTGGATCTCGGCCAGTCCAAGGTCGGCTGCTTCATCATGAAGCCCGAGGGCGTGCGCCACGCCGACCGCACCGTGCGGGTGGCCGGGGCAGGGCACGTCCAGTCGCGCGGGATCAAGGGCGGCGGCATCATCAGCATGGAAGAGGCCGCCCAGGCCATCGGCCATGCGGTCGAGCGCGCCGAGCGCGCCGCCGGTTCGCCGGTCTCGGGCGTCGTCGTCACCACGGCCATTGGCCAGATGGCCAGCCATCGCGTCCAGTCGCGCGTCTCGCTGAGCCAGAACCCGGTCGGCGACGCCGACCTGGCGCGCGCCATCGGCATGGCCCTGGCCCAGATCCGCCTGCCCAATCGCCGCCCGATCCATGTCCTGCCGATCGCCTGGTCGGTGGACGGTGCGCGTGGCGTGCACGATCCGCGCTCGATGCGGGGCCATTCGCTGGGGCTGGACCTGCTGGTCGTCTCCATGGCCGAGAGCGCCTTCATGGCCCTGAGCCACTGCCTCGAACTGGCCCATCTGGACCTGCAGGGCGTGGTCGCCGCGCCGGTCGCCTCGTCGCTGGCGGCGCTGGAAGACGACGAGATGGATCTCGGCTGCGTCTGCATCGACATGGGCGGCGGCGCGACCTCGGCGGCGGTCTGGGGCGGGCGCAGCCTGCTGCATATCGAATCGCTGAACGTCGGCGGCGACCATGTCACCGCCGACATCGCGCGCGGCCTGTCCACCTCGCGGGCCGGTGCGGAGCGCCTCAAGACCCTGCATGGCTCGGCCATGGCGTCGGCGAATGAAGACCGCGAGATGCTGGAGGCCCCGCCGCGTGGCGAGGACGCTTCTGCCGGACCGGTCATCGTGCCGCGCGCCATGCTGAAGACGGTCATCGCCCCGCGTGTCGAGGAGACGCTGGAGCTGTTGCGCGACCGCCTGCGTTCGGCGGGCGTGGGTCTGGAGCCCGGCGCAGGTCTGGTGCTGACCGGCGGCGCCAGCCAGCTGAACGGCGTGCGCGAGCTGGCGGTGCGGGTGTTCGACCGCCCGGTGCGGCTGGGCAAGCCGCAGCGCGCGCCCCACCTGGCGGACGCCGCTTCCGGCCCGGCCTTCTGCTCGGCGGCGGGTGTCCTGCTGCGCGCCGCCTATGGCCCGCGCGAAGCGGTTTCGGCCCGCAAGCTGATGTCCCGTCAGATCACCGCCGCCGATGCGCCCAAGGCCCATGCGGGCGGGATTGTGGCGCGGGCCGCCGGCTGGCTGCGCGAAAACCTCTGAGCGATTCTCACGGTCCAGCCGCCGGTCGCCGCCTTCCGGCGGCGATAGTTTTGCCGTTTTTCCGGCGATAGCGGCGGTTTTTCTCTCCTGCGTGGCGAGAGTGTGTCCGGATTGTAACAACCGAGGTCTTGATTGGTCGCCAAGCCGCCACAATCCCTTGTGGCCGACGGCGTTGCTGCTAGCGTGGGGCATGAAGCAGTGTCCCACCTTCGCGTGGGGCGCGGCGTCTTGCATTCATTATCGGTTGGGGCCCAACACATGCTAATCAAACGCAAGTATCTCTTCGGCACTACAATCCTGGCAGGTGTCATGGCTGTGGCTGCTCCGGTTCTGGCGCAGACCGCGCCGACCGCGAGCCAGCAAACGCGCGACCAGCGCACGTCGCAGTCCAGCGACGGCCAGGAAGCCGCCCAGCTCGGCGAAGTCGTCGTCACCGGCACGCGCATCCGCAACACGGAATACTCCTCGGCCTCGGCCGTGCAGGTTCTGACCTCCGACAACGCTGACGCCCGCGGTATCCCGGACGTCGCCCAGGCCCTGCTGAACTCGACCCTGGCCGTCAGCTCGTTCCAGCTGAACGACCAGCTGACCGGCTACGTCACCGCCGGCGGCGGCGGCACCCAGTCGGTCGCCCTGCGCGGCGCTGGCCCGCAACGCACCCTGACCCTGCTGAACGGCCGTCGCGCCGGTCCGGCCGGTACCCGCGGTCAGGTTCAGGCCTTCGACCTGGGCGTTATCCCGGGCGGCGTGCTGGAGCGCACTGAAATCCTGAAGGACGGCGCCTCGGCGATCTACGGCTCGGACGCCGTCGCCGGCGTCATCAACATCATCACCCGTCGTGACCTCGACGGTGGTTCGATGAACGCCTTCTACAGCCAGCCCTTCGAGGACGGTGGCGAGCAACTGCGCCTCGACGCCTCGTTCGGCCGGACCTTCGACCGCGGCTACTTCAACATCGCGGCTGAATACGCCAAGACCTACATCCAGCGCCGCGGCGACCGTGACTACACCAGCTGTACGCTGGACCTGCTGCGCAACCCGGTCACGGGCGAACGTCTCGACTACATCGATCCGTTCACCGGCGACTACAAGTGCTACAACCTGAACACCAACTATGTCTCGCTGCTGACCACCGGCCAGAACATCGTTCGGATGCAGCCGGGCTACACCTACCCGACCGTCGCGCAAGGCAACAACGTCCGCGCCGACCTGGCCGGCGAATGGGCCCGCTTCAACCGCGCCGGCTATCGCGCCACCTACCTGTACACCCCCAGCGATCACCCGCTGTGGAAGGAAGCTTCGGTCATCAGCCCGAGCGAGCGTCAGTCGATCTACCTGTCGGGTGGTTTCGACATCACCGACAACGTCGAGCTGTACGGCGAATTCCTGTACAACAACCGTCAGTCCAGCCAGGTTGGCGTGGCCCAGGTGTTCCAGAGCTTCGCTCAGCGCAACATCGTCAACGGCGCCGGCAACTTCCTGCCGGCCTCGAACCCGAACAACCCGTTCGGCGAGAACGTCCAGACCGTCGCTCCGTACGCCTCGAGCAGCTTCCAGGACGTCGACTACTACCGCGGCGTCGTCGGCCTGCGCGGCACCTTCGGCGACTGGGACTGGGACGTTTACGGCCAGTACTCGCTGTCGGACGCCGACTACAACAACGGTCCGCGTATCTACCTGGACCGCTTCCTGGCCCTGAACAGCCCGAACGTCGCCTGTACGAACAACCCGCTGGGCGGCAACGTCTCGAACTTCGACTGCGCGGCCCTGCCGGGCGGTATTCCGTGGACCAGCGCCCGCGTGCTGGCCGGCAACTTCACGGACGCCGAGCGTAACTTCCTGTTCTTCACCGAGAACAACACCACCACCTACGATCACGCCTACATCGAAGGTACGATCAGCACCCCGAGCCTGTTCACGCTCCCGGCCGGTGACGTCGGCGCCGCCTTCGGCGTCCAGTACCGCAAGGAAGAGATCGACGACACGCCGGGCGCCCAGGCCATCCTGCGCAACACCGCGCTGTACACGACCTCGGGCCGCACCGCCGGTTCGGACACGATCAAGGAAGCGTTCGCCGAGCTGGACATCCCGCTGCTGGCCAACATGCCTTGGTTCGAAGACCTGCGCCTGAACGTCTCGGGTCGTCTGTCGGACTACGAGTCCTACGGCAGCAGCGAGACCTACAAGGTCGGCCTGAACTGGGCTGTCACGCCGGAAGTCCGCTTCCGCAGCAGCTACGGCACCTCGTTCCGCGCCCCGGCGCTGTACGAACAGTTCCTGGGCGCCCAGGTCGGCTACCAGGGCCAGTCGGCCGCTGACCCCTGCTACAACTACCTCGAGAACGACACGATCGACCCGGCCGTTCTGGCGGGCTGTATCGCTGACGGCGCCAACACGACCCTCGGCGGCTCCAGCGTCGCCGTGTCGTCGGTCGGTGGTCGCGGCGTCCTGACCGCCGAAACCGCCGACAACTTCACCGTCGGTTTCGTGATCACCCCGCAAACCATGCCGATCAGCGTGGCGGTGGACTACTACGAGTTCACTGTTAACGACGCCGTCAGCCAGCTGGGCGCCTACGAAATCATCACCCGCTGCTACCAGGGCCGTGAGGCGTTCTGCGACCTCTACACCCGCGTCGGCGGCACCGGTCCGGATGCCGGTCGTCTGGCCACGGTCAACAACTCGTACACCAACGTGTCCGAGCAGAATAACCGCGGTATCGACATCCAGGCCCGGTGGTCGGAAGAGTACTCGTTCGGTCGCCTGACCATCGAGTCGGCTCACAACTTCAAGCTGGAAGACTCGGAAGTCGTTGAAGGTGAAACCACCAACTTCGACGGCCGTACCTTCAACCTCGGCGGCCCGGCCTACTCGGGCAACCTGTACGTGACCCTGTCGCGCGGTGACTTCTCGTACTTCTACGGGATCGACATCATCGGCAGCGGTAACGACGTGGCCGACCAGGGTGGCGTGATCTTCGCCAACTCGAAGTACGCCGACATCCCGGGCGGCAACAGCTCGGCGAACTGTCAGGCTGCTGTGAACTACTGCGTCCTGTACGACTTCGAGACCCCGGTGTGGACCACCCACTCGGCCTCGATCCGTTACTCGAACGACGCCGGCTGGACCGCTTCGGTTGGTATCCAGAACCTGTGGGACGAGTCGCCGCCGATCATGGGCGCCAGCAACTTCCGCGTCGGTACGGCCGCTCTGAACGGCTACGACATGCGCGGTCGTCGCCTGTCGCTGCGGATCGGCCGTCGCTTCTAAGCGAAAGCCGAAACACGGAATGGGGGCGGCTCTTCGGAGCCGCCCTTTTTCTTTGCGTGGAGACCAGGGGGATGAGGCGGCGGCGCGGGACCCGCGCGCGCGCCGCCGCCCGGGTTTTTCCCGTGAAGGTTAACGAAATTGCTGGCGGCTCACCCGACTCAGACTATCCGGTAACACTCCCTTAAGCAGTTCGGGCGCTTCCTTAACGCGCTCATAACCAATGTGATTCGGCGGGGATCTCGCATTGGGACTGCAAGGGCAGGGTCGGAATTAGGGTCGGAAAGAATGTCTCTCTCGCTGGTGCGTCCGCAAGCCACGGAACTGAAGCCCCGGATCGTCGTCTTCGGCGTCGGCGGTGCAGGCGGCAATGCCGTCAACAACATGATCGACGCGGGCCTTGAAGGGGTCGAGTTCGTCGTCGCCAACACGGATGCGCAGCACCTGTCGTTCGCCAAGACCGACCGCCGCATCCAGCTGGGCGAGACCATCACCCAGGGCCTGGGCGCCGGCGCCCACCCCGAAGTCGGCATGAACGCCGCCGAGGAATCCGCCGAGGAAATCTTCGGGCACCTGGACGGCGCCCACATGGTCTTCATCACCTGCGGCATGGGCGGCGGCACCGGCACCGGCGCGGCCCCCGTGATCGCCAAATGCGCGCGTGACCGCGGCATCCTGACCGTCGGCGTCGTGACCAAGCCCTTCACCTTCGAAGGCCGTCACCGCATGCG
>JAVHYH010000139.1 GCA_031119155.1 Brevundimonas sp. | reverse complement strand
TGGCCTTCATGCTGGTCGGCCTGCAGATCGGCCCCATCTGGCGCGGGCTCGAGGCGGGCCAGCGGATCGACTACGCCCTGTTCGCCCTCGCCGTTCTGGGGGTCTGCGTCGTCGTCCGGATGGCCTGGGTGCTGGGCTACAACGGCGTCTCCCAGACGTGGAACCGCATCGCCGGGCGTCAGCTCAGCCGCGACCGCAACGCCCCCAGCTTCGCCTCGGGCCTCGTCGTCGGCTGGGCCGGGATGCGCGGCGTGGTCAGCCTCGCCGCCGCCTACGCCCTGCCTGCGACCTTCCCGTATCGCGATCTGATCCTGCTGGCCGTCTTCGCCGTGGTGCTGGGCACCCTGGTCGTGCAGGGGCTGACGCTGGGGCCGCTGATCAGGCTCATGGGGCTGGGCGACGACGGAGTGCTGGCGGGCGAGATCCGCAAGGCCCGCGCCGCCATCGCCGACGCCGCCATCGCCCATGTCTCGGGCCGCGACGATCCCCCGGCCAAACGGCTCAAGGCCGAGTACCACGAGCGCCGCGCCGCCGTGGACACGACCGACGGGGGCGACGGCCGCGTCACCCTGCCCGTCGACGATCTGGCGGGCGAGGTGCTTCAGGCCAAGCGCGAGCGGCTGCTGGACATGCGGCTGAGCGGCGAGATCAGCGACGCCGCCTACTATCAGCTCGAGGAAGAACTGGACCGCCGCGAACTGGCCCTGACGCCCGTCGTACGCTGATCAGCGCTTGTTCAGCGCCACCAGGAAGACCTCGGCGCTGTCCTTGCGGCTCGATTCCGGCTTCACATACTTCACCGTCTCGAACTCCTCGCGCAGGCGGGCCAGAACGCCCCCGGCGTCGCCGCCCTGGAAATTCTTGGAGACGAAATTGCCGCCCGGCCGCAGCGTCCGGATGGCGAAGTCGGCGGCGATCTCGATCAGGGCGATGATCTTCAGGTGGTCCGTCTTGCGGTGGCCGACCGTATTGTGGGCCATGTCCGACAGCACCAGATCCGGCGGCCCGCCCAGCAGGTCCATCATCTGCTGATCGACCCCCGGATGGGTGAAGTCGGCCTGGATCAGCTCCGCGCCCGGGATGTGCTCGATCATCAGCAGATCGACACCCACGACGGATTTGGCGCCGCGCTTCAGCGCCACCTGCACCCAGCCGCCCGGCGCCGCGCCCAGGTCGATCACCCGGCTGCCGCGCCGGATCAGCCGGAACTTGTCGTCGATCTCGATCAGCTTGAAGGCCGCGCGGCTGCGCCAGCCCTCGGCGCGCGCCTTCTCGGACCACTTGTCCGACAGCTGGCGCTTGATCCACTGCTGGCTGGACATCGACTTGGTGTCCGCCGTCTTCATCTTGGTGCCCATGCCGCGCCCGGCAGCGGTTCCGCCGGTGGGCGGTTTCACCATTCTGCGGCGTTCGGCGGGCTTTTCGTCTTCACTCATGACACCCACATAGCCGCGACAGCGTTTGCGGGCTATGACCCCGCGATATTTCAAAGGAGCGCGCCGATGGCCGAAACTCTCACCCTGACTCTCGACAACGGCGACGGCGCCGGCGGCGACGTCGTGATCAAGCTGCGTTCGGACCTGGCGCCGAACCACGTCAAGCAGATCACCGACCTGGCCTCGGAAGGCTTCTACGACGGCGTGGTCTTCCACCGCGTGATCCCGGGCTTCATGGCCCAGGGCGGCGATCCGACCGGCACCGGCACCGGCGGCTCCAAGAAGCCGAACATCAAGCAGGAGTTCTCGTCCGAGCCGCACACCCGCGGCGCCGTGTCGATGGCCCGCACCTCGGACCCGAACTCGGCCAACAGCCAGTTCTTCATCGTCTTCGACGACGCCACCTTCCTCGACCGCCAGTACACGGTCTGGGGCAATGTCATCGAAGGCATGGAACACGTCGACGCCCTGCCCAAGGGCGAGCCGCCGCGCGCTCCGGGCAAGATCGTCAAGGCGACGGTGGCCTGATCATGATCTCCGGTGCGGTTCGTGATGCGCTGATCGCGCGCTACGGCGAACCGCACCGGCGCTATCATGCGATGCCCCATATCGAGGACTGCCTGACGCAGGTTCGGGCCTCGACCGACCTGACCGCCGACCAGCGCGACCTGCTGGAGACCGCGATCTGGTTCCACGACGCGATCTACGACCCCACCCGCAACGACAACGAGGCCGCCAGCGCCGATCTGGCGCGCGAGCACCTGTCCGCAGACGGCGCCGACCTGGCCTTCATCGCAGAGGTCGAGCGGCTGATTCTCCTGACGGCGGGCCATTCGGTCAGCGACGGCGACGCCCTCGGCGCCCGCCTCGTCTCCATCGACCTGTCCATCCTCGGCGCCGAACCCGCCCGCTATGACGCCTACGCCCGCGCCATCCGCGAGGAATATGCTCACGTCCCCGAGCCGCTCTATCGCGCCGGTCGGGCCATGATCATGGGGCGCTTCCTCGAAAGCCCGGCCCTGTTCGCCGATCCGGTCTGGGCCGACCGCCATGAGGCGCAGGCCCGCGCCAATATCGCGCGCGAAATCGCTGAGCTGACGGCCTGAAACGAAAAGGCCGCCCTTGCGGACGGCCCCTTCAGCTACTCGATCTCCACGACCTCGACCCGCGGCCCGTTCAGGACCAGGGCGATCTCGCCGCGCTTCAGCTTCAGTGCATCCTCGCCGAACAGCTGGCGGCGCCAGCCC
The DNA here is from genome assembly GCA_031119155.1 of Brevundimonas sp. Lineage (GTDB taxonomy): Bacteria > Pseudomonadota > Alphaproteobacteria > Caulobacterales > Caulobacteraceae > Brevundimonas. Next base: position 6,044 of record JAVHYH010000139.1, on the reverse strand, counting down.
TTCAGGGCCTCGACGTTCGCGTCGTCGTCCAGCGCGATCTTTTCCAGATCGGCGACATTGGCGATCAGCTTGGTGGCCACGCCCGCATTGTCGCTCTTGGCCTTCAGCAGCACCTTCAGCAGCTCCACGACCGACGGCGGGGCCGGCTGGTTGTGCGCCGGGCGCTCCAGCTTCGGCGCATGGGCTTCCGGATCGGCCATCACCCGCTTCAGCTCGGCGATCAGCTCCAGCCCCAGCCGCGAGGCGCCGAAGCCCTTGGGCACCGAACGCAGACGGTTGAAGGCGTCCGGATCCAGCGGCGCCTGCGCCGCGATCTCGTCGATGGCCTCGTCCTTCAGGATGCGGCCGCGCGGCTGGTCGCGCTCCTGCGCCGCCCGCTCGCGCCACACGGCGGTGGCCACGAACGGGGCCAGGTATTTGGCCGAGAATTTCTTCGGCTTCAGGCGCTTCCACGCCTTCTCCGGATCGGTGTTGTAGAGCTCGGGGTCGGTCAGGTCGCCCATCTCGGCCGTCACCCACTCCAGACGGCCGTCCTTCTGCAGACGGTCGCGCAGCTTGGGGTACAGGGCCGCCAGATGGGTCACGTCGCCCAGCGCATAGACCAGCTGGGCCTCGCTCAGCGGACGACGGGCCCAGTCGGTGAAGCGGCTGCCCTTGTCGACCTCCTGCCGGATCATCTGGCGGACCAGCGCCTCATAGGAGACCTGATCGCCGAAGCCGGCGGCCATGGCGGCCACCTGGGTGTCGAACATCGGCTTGGGCATGGCGCCCAGCTTCACGAAGATTTCCACGTCCTGGCGGGCGGCGTGGAAGACCTTCAGAATCGATTCGTCGCGCAGGAGCTCCAGGAAGGGCTCCAGATCGAGCCCCTCGGCCAGCGGATCGATGATCGCGGCGTCCTTGGGCGAAGCGGCCTGAATCAGGCACAGCTTGGGCCAGTACGTCGTCTCCCGCATGAATTCGGTGTCGACGGTGATGAAGGGCTCGGAGGCCAGACGCGCGCAGAACTCGCGCAGCGCCTCGGTGGTGGTGATCGGCGTCATTCGGATGCTATAGCCCCCCGCGCGCCCGTTGTGGCAAGAGCCGCGACATATTTCCGCCCACTGATTCAGGCCCGTGACCGATGAGCGACACTTCCGACAGCCTCAAGAACGGCCTGACCTATGCGGATGCGGGGGTCGATATCGACGCCGGCGAGATGCTGGTCGAGCATATCAAGCCGCTGGCCAGGTCCACGGCCCGCCCCGGTTCCGAACCCTCGCTGGGCGGTTTCGGCGCCCTGTTCGACCTCAAGGCCGCCGGTTTTGAAGACCCGCTGATCGTCACCACCACGGACGGCGTCGGCACCAAGCTGAAGATCGCCATCGAGACCGGCCGCCACGACGGCGTCGGCGTCGATCTGGTCGCCATGTGCGTCAACGACCTGCTGGCCCAGGGCGCCGAACCCCTGCTGTTCCTCGACTACTACGCCACCGGCAAGCTCGAGATCGACGCCGCCCGTCGCGTCGTCGCCGGCATCGCCGAAGGCTGCCGTCAGGCCGGCGCCGCCCTCGTCGGCGGCGAGACCGCCGAAATGCCCGGCATGTATTCGGGCGGCGACTACGACCTCGCCGGCTTCTCGCTGGGCGCCGTCGAGCGCGGTCAGGCCCTGCCCTGGCTGGACCGCCAGCAGGCCGGCGACCTGATCATCGGCATCGGTTCGTCGGGCCCGCACTCCAACGGCTACTCGCTGATCCGCAAGGTGGTCGAGAAGTCCGGCCTGTCGTGGGCCGATGACGCCCCCTTCGCCAAGGACCGCTCGCTGGCCCAGGCCCTGATGGAGCCGACCCGCATCTATGTGAAGCCGGTCCTGCCGCTGATGAAGGCCGGCCTGGTCAAGGGCGCCGCCCACATCACCGGCGGCGGCCTGATCGAGAACCCGCCGCGCTGCATCGCCGAGGGCCTGCAGGCGAAGTTCGACTGGGACGCCTGGCCGATGCCGAAGGTCTTCCAGTGGCTGGGCGAGGTCGGCGGGATTTCGGATCACGAACTGCGCCGCACCTTCAACTGCGGTGTCGGCTTCATCCTGATCGTCGCGCCGGAAGATGCCGAGCCGGTTCTGGCCGCCCTGCTGAACGTGGGCGAGGTCGCCTTCGTCTGCGGCCAGCTCGAAGCCGCCTGAACCGCGCGAAAGGCCCGGCGATGAGCCCCTCCCCGCCGCGCCGCACCCGGGTCGCCGTCCTGATCTCCGGGGCCGGCTCCAACATGGCCGCCCTGATCGACGCCGCGCAGAAGCCCGGCTCGCCGTTCGAGATCGCGCTGGTGGTGTCCAACAAGCCCACGGCGGGCGGCCTCGCCGTGGCCGAGGCCAAGGGCGTGCCGACCGTCGTGGTCAATCACCGCCTCCACGGCGACGACCGCGAGGCGCATGAGAAGGCCATCGACGCGGTCCTGATGGAGCATCAGGTCGATGTGGTGGCCCTGGCCGGCTACATGCGCCTGCTGACGCCCTTCCTGGTGCGGCTGTGGGCGGCGCGGATGATCAACATCCACCCCAGCCTGCTGCCGAAATACCCCGGCCTGAATACCCACGCCCGCGCCATCGAGGCCGGCGACGCCGAGGCTGGCTGCACCGTTCATCTGGTCACCGAGGGCGTCGACGAAGGCCCCGTGCTGGATCAGGAGTTCGTCCCGGTCCTGCCCATGGACAGCCCGGAAAGTCTCGCCCAGCGGGTGCTGGTCGCCGAACACAAACTCTATCCGCGCGCCCTCACCGCCTTCTGCCGGGCCCTGCATTAGAATTTTGTAATCTGCGACAATTCAGCGCGACAGGCTGAGGGGTTGGAGTCAGGTTGCCGCCGGACTTCGAAAGGCCCCCCAATGCCCAAACTTCGCCTCCTGTGCTGCGTCGCCGGCGCCACCCTTTCCCTCGCCAGCGGCGCATCCGCCCAGACCCCGCCTGCCGCCCATGCCCACCAGCCCGCCATCGGCGCCTGGGGCTTTGACGTCGAGGGCATGGACACCGCCGTCCTGCCGGGGAACGACTTCAACCGCTATGCCAGCGGCCACTATCTGCGGAACACGCCGATCCCGGCCGACAAGACCTCTTACGGCGCCTTCGACGCCCTGTACGACAACTCGCAGGAAGCCCTGCGCGGCCTGATCGAACAAAGCGCCGCCAACCCCGAAACCGCCGAGGCGCGTCAGGTCGGCGCCCTCTACGCCAGCTTCATGGATGAGGCGCGCGTCAACAGCCTGGGCGCCGTCCCGCTGCGCGCCGACCTCGACGCCGTCCGCGCCGCCGACACCCGCGAGAAGATGGCCGCCCTCATGGGCCGCAGCCAGGGCGGCTTCGGCGCCAGCCTGTTCGGCGTCTATGTCGCCGAAGATCTCAAGGATCCGGACCAGCACAGCGCCTACATCGTCCAGAGCGGCCTCGGCCTGCCCGACCGCGACTATTATCTGGAAGAGAGCTTCGCGCCCCAGCGCGCCGCCTATCTGACCTATGTCACCCGCGCCCTGACGCTGGCCGGCTGGGCCAATCCCGAGCAGGCCGCCGCCGACCTGATCGCCTTCGAGACCCGCATCGCCGAACAGCACTGGACCCAGGTCCAGAGCCGCGACATCGAGAAGAGCTACGCCCCGACCACGCTGGCTGACCTCGCCCACAACGCCCCCGGCTTCGACTGGAACGGCTGGGCCACGGCCGCGGGCATCCGCAATGCGCCGCGTCTGGTCCAGTCGCAGGACAGCGCCTACCCCGGCATGGCCCGCGTCTATGCCGAGACCCCGATCGCCACCCTGCAGGCCTGGCAGGCCTTCCACGTCATCAACCAGGCGGCGCCCTATCTGTCGCAGGACTTCGTCGACGCCCGTTTCGACTTCTTCGGCAAGGCCCTCAGCGGCGCGCAGGAGAACCGTCCCCGCTGGAAGCGCGGCGTGACCCTGGTCGACGGCTCGCTGGGCGAGGCGCTGGGCCGCGAATATGTCGCCCGCTACTTCCCGCCCGAGTCCAAGGCCCAGATGGAGGCGCTGGTCGGCAACATCCGCGCCGCCATGACCGAGCGCCTGCAGAATCTCGACTGGATGAGCGACGCCACCCGCGAACAGGCCCTCTACAAGATGAGCCGTTTCGGCGTGAAGATCGGCTATCCGGAACAGTGGCGCAGCTATGAGGGCCTGACCCTCGCGGCCGACGATCTGTACGGCAACGTCGAGCGCGCCTCGGCCTTCGAATGGGCCTTCAGCCTCGGCAAGCTCGACAAGCCCGTCGATCCGCTGGAGTGGGGCATGACGCCCCAGACGGTGAACGCCTACTACAACCCGCCGCGCAACGAGATCGTCTTCCCGGCCGCCATCCTGCAGGCGCCCTTCTTCGATCCCAATGCCGATCCGGCGGTGAACTACGGCGGCATCGGCGCGGTCATTGGCCACGAGATCACCCACGGCTTCGACGATCAGGGCCGCAAGGTCGATGGCGACGGCGTGCTGCGCGACTGGTGGACCGCCGAGGACGCCGCCCGCTTCGAGGCCCGCGCCGCCAACCTCGGCGCCCAGTATTCGGCGCTCAGCCCGTTCGAGGGCGTCCACGTCAACGGCGACCTGACCATGGGCGAGAACATCGCCGACCTCGGCGGCCTGCTGCTGGCGCTCGACGCCTATCACCGCAGCCTGAACGGCCAGCCGGCTCCGGTCCTCAACGGCCTGACCGGCGAGCAGCGGGTCTTCCTCGGCTGGGCCCAGGTCTGGCGCGAGAACATCCGCGATGACGCCCTGCGCCAGCAGGTCACCGTCGATCCCCATGCGCCGGGCCAGTATCGCGCTGCCGTGCCGCCGCGGAACATCGACGCCTGGTACGCCGCCTTCGGGGTCAAGCCGGGCGACGAACAGTACCTCGCCCCCGACGCCCGCGCCCGCATCTGGTAGCGGCTGTCAGACGGCTGACATGACAACGGCCCCGGTGATCGCTCACCGGGGCCGTTTCTGTCTCTGCGCGGTTTAGCGCGGACGCTGCGGGGTGGTGGCCGCACCGGCGACCGCGCCGATGGCGGCGCCCGCGACGGTCGCGCCGGTGTCGCCGCCGATGGCCTGGCCGGCGACCGCGCCGCCGATGGCGCCGGTGGCGGCGCGTTGTTCCATGGTGGTGCCACAGGCGGCCAGCAGGCCGACGACGGCGACGACGGGGGTCAGCTTCAGGATCGTTTTCATGGTTCTGTTCCTTGGGGGAGAAAGACAGGACCAGAACGGAAACGGCCCGCGTCCGGTTCCGGACGCGGGCCGTTCAAACGGTCAAGCCTCTGAAGGCTGAAGCGTTTTAGCCGACGATTTGGTCTTCGGTGAAGAACTGGGCGATCTCGATGCCGGCGTTCTCCAGCGAGTCCGAACCGTGGACCGAGTTTTCACCGATCGACAGGGCGAACTGGGCGCGGATGGTGCCTTCAGCGGCGTCCTTCGGGTTGGTGGCGCCCATGATGTCGCGGTAGGCGGCGACGGCGTTCGGGCCTTCCAGCACCTGGACGACGACCGGCTCGGCGGTCATCTGCTCGACCAGCTCGCCGTAGAACGGGCGCTCGGCGTGGACTTCGTAGAATTTCTTGGCCTGGTCGGTCGACAGCTTGACGCGGCGTTGGGCCACGATGCGCAGGCCGGCGCCTTCGATGACGGCGTTCACGGCGCCGGTCAGGTTGCGGCGGGTGGCGTCCGGCTTGATGATCGAGAAGGTGCGTTCGGTCATGGGATGACTTCTGGTTTGGGAGATTGAAGGTCGCGGGCTTATAGACGCGACCTCCCCGGTTTCCAACCGCCTCACAATTTTGCCTCGATCGCTCCCGTCTCGCGGGAAGCCGACCGAAGAAGACTGACCGATGCTGCAGATCAATCGCCTGACCCTCAACGCCTGGGGCCGTTCGTTCCTCGACGACGCCTCCGTCAGCCTGCCGCCCGGCGCAAAGGTCGGTCTGGTCGGCCGCAACGGCATCGGCAAATCGACCCTGTTCAAGGTCATCCTCGGCGAACTGGTCGCGGGCGGCGACGAGGTCAGCCTGCCCAAGACCGCGCGCATCGGC
>JAVHYH010000138.1 GCA_031119155.1 Brevundimonas sp. | reverse complement strand
CCGACCCTGGTGCTGGTCGGCGATCAGGACGGCGTCACCCCGCCCGAGCACGCCCGCGAGATGGCCGAGGCCATCCCCGACGCGCATCTGGTCATCGTGCCGGACGCGGGCCACATCTCGACGCTGGAACAGCCCGACGCCGTCACCACGGCGCTGCTGGAGTGGCTGGAGGCCTAGAGGCTGAGGACGCAGCGCTCATTGATCGTCGGGCGGGCAACCTGGATGCGGCACAGGCCCGGCCACTCGGGCTTCAGCTGGGCGACGAACCACAGGCACAGGTTCTCCAGCGACGGCAGCTCCAGCCCCGGATGCTCATTCAGCATGCCGTGGTCCAGCTTCTCTGCGGCGGCCTTCAGCGCCCGATCCAGCGCGCCGAGGTCGGCGACCCAGCCATGCTCGACGTCCAGCACCTCTGACCGCACCGTCGCCTCGACCGTGAACGAATGGCCGTGGACGCGACGGTAGATGCTGCCCTCGGGTTCGTTGGGGAAGTGGTGGGCCGCGTCGAAGGTGGCCTGTTTGGTGATCTCGAAGATGGGCATTAGCGAACGCCGATGTATTTGTGGGTCTGGACGCTCAGGCGCCACTGGGGATGGGTCAGGCAGTATTCGATGGCGGCGGCGGTGTTGGCCGCCTGATCCGGACCATCCATCGGCTGCAGCCAGAAACGCTCGAAATCGAGCCCTTCGAACCGTTCCGGCATGGCCTTGGCCTGCGGATAGACCAGCTTCAGCTCCTGGCCCTTGATCTGGATCACCGGCGCGTCGGCCTTGGGGCTGATGCAGATCCAGTCGATCCCGTCCGGCGCCGCGAGGGTGCCGTTGCTCTCGATGGCGATCTCGAACCCACGCGCGTGCAGGGCGTCGATCAGGGGCGCATCCAGTTGCAGCAGGGGTTCGCCGCCGGTGCAGACGACCAGCTTGGGGTCGCCCTGACGCCCGCGCCACATTGCATCCACATGCGCCGCCAGCAGATCCGCCGTCGCGAACTTGCCGCCGCCGTCGCCGTCCGTGCCCACAAAGTCCGTGTCGCAGAAGGTGCAGACGGCCGTCGCGCGATCCCGCTCCAGCCCGTTCCACAGATTGCAGCCGGCGAAGCGCAGGAAGACGGCCGGACGGCCCGCCTGACCGCCCTCCCCCTGCACCGTCAGGAAGATTTCCTTGGCTGCGTAGCTCACCGGCTCGCCACCCATTCGGCATGGCCCGCCGCGCGCAGTTCGCAGGCCGGGCAGTCGTCGCAGCCGTAGCCCCAGTCGTGCCGATGCGCGCGATCGCCGCGGTAGCAGGTGTGCGAGGCCTCGACGATCAGTTCGACCAGAGCCGCGCCGCCGATCCGATCAGCCAGTTCCCAGGTCTGCGCCTTGGTCAGGGCCATCAGCGGGGTGTCGATCACCACCGGCTTGTCCAGACCGAGGCTCAGCGCCCGCGCCATGGCCTCGATGGTGTCGCGGCGACAGTCGGGATAGCCCGAGAAGTCGGTCTCGCACATGCCGCCGACCAGCACCTCCAGCCCCCGCCGGTCCGCCAGCGCGGCGGCGCAGGTCAGGAAGACCAGATTGCGTCCCGGCACGAAGGTGCTCGGCAGGCCGCGTGCATCCATCTCGATGGCGCGATCGGCGGTCAGGGCGCTTTCAGCGATCCTGCCATAGCCGGTCAGGTCCACGACATGGTCCGGTCCGAGGCGATCCGCCCACTGGGGCAGCGCTTTCGCCATGCCTTCGCGGACATTCAGGCGCGCCTCCATCTCGACCGCATGGCGCTGGCCATAGTCGAACCCGACCGTCTCCACGCGGTCGAACCGCTCCAGCGCCCAGGCCAGGCAGGTCGCGCTGTCCTGCCCGCCCGAGAACAGGACGAGAGCTGATTTTTCAGTGGTTTTTTCCACGTTCGGGGACAATTCGCTCACGACAAACCTGCGGTCGGCCGGTCGGCCGCGCGCATGGACAAGGGGGATGGGGCCTGATTTCGGCGGACCGGCCTTCTACACCCGAGCGCGCGCGAGAGCAAAAATGGCGACAAGACGGCGAATGATTCGGTCTTAACCCTTCCGCAAACGGTTCTGGCACATTGTCCACCGGTCGCAGTGGAGTGCCGGCCAGTTATGCCGACGATCGAAACCCTTACTGAACGCGCCGTGGCGGTGACGCCAGAGACGCCGGGCAGTGACGTCTTTGCGCGGTTCGAACGCGAACCGGACACGCTGGTCATTCCGGTCGTGGACGGTGATCGCCCCATCGGCCTGATCGAACGCAACGCCTTCCTGCTCAAGATCGCCGGCGCCTTCGGCCACGCCCTCTATGCCGGTCGCCCGGTCGTCCACGTCATGGACAGCGAGCCGGCCGTCGTGGAAGCCGGCGTCGAGATCGACGCCTTCTGCGATATCCTGATTCAGGGCGGCCCCGGCGCCCTGACCCGCGGCTTCATCGTCACCCGCAACGGCAAGTATCACGGCGTCGGCACGGCCGTGTCCCTGCTGCAGGCGGTGAACGAACGCCAGCGTTTGCAAAACATCGAACTGAGCGACACCCGCACCCAGGCCCTGACGGCCGCGCGCGCCAAGAGCCAGTTCCTCGCCATCATGAGCCATGAGCTGCGCACGCCGATGAACGGCGTGCTGGCCGTGGCCGAACTGCTGCGCCGCCAGCCGCTGAACGCCCAGGCCCAGGCCCACGTCGCGACCATCGTGGAATCCTCCGAGACCCTGCTGCGCATCCTGCAGGACGCCCTGGACCTGTCGCGCGCCGAGGCCGGCGAACTGGAGCTGAACCCCGAGCCGACGCCCCTGCGGGCCATGATGGACGACGTCGAAGCCATGTGGGCGCCGCGCGCCTCGCAGGACAACGTCACCCTGATGGTCAGCTATGAGGGCGACACCGAACTGGCCGCCGTGATCGACTCGATCCGGATCAAGCAGGTGTTCAACAACCTGATCGGCAACGCCCTGAAATTCGCCCGCAACGGCATGGTCGAGGCCGGCCTCAAGGCCGTCGCCGACGGCAATCGCATCCGGCTGGAGGCCCGCGTCCGCGACGACGGCCCCGGCGTGGACGCCGCGCGCGTCGATGTGATCTTCGAGCCCTTCGTCCACGGCTCCGGCCCTGACGGCGCGGGCCTCGGCCTGTCGATCTGCCGCCAGATCATCGACCGGATGGACGGCCGCATCTGGGCCGAGAACAATCCGGGCCGCGGCGCCACTTTCGCCTTCGACCTGAACGTCGAGCGGGCCGAGATGGAAGCCGCCCCCGCTTCCAACGTCGAAAGCCTGCCCGATCTGGACCTGCAGGACAGCCCGCACATCCTGATCGTGGACGACAACGCCACCAACCGCGTCGTGGCCCAGGCCCTGTGCGAGATGTTCGGCTGCACCTCCGAAACCGCCGAGGACGGCGTCGAGGCGGTCGAGGCCGTGCAGGAGCGCCGCTTCGACATGGTCCTGATGGACATCAAGATGCCGCGCATGGACGGGGTGCAGGCCACCCAGGCCATCCGCGCGCTGGACGGCCCTGTGCGCAACATCCCGATCGTCGCCCTGACCGCCAACGCCGATCCGGAAGACGCTCGCCGTTACCTCTCCATCGGCATGGCCGCCGTGGTCGAGAAGCCGATCAAGCCGGAACGCCTGCGCATGGCCATGAACGCCGCGCTGGAACAGGCGGCCATGGGCGACATGGCCCAGAGCCAGTCCCGGGACGCCCGCTCGGTCGCCTGAAAGCCCCCGACGGACGAATAACGCCTCCCCCGCTTGGCTGAATCGCTGACGCGGCGGACAACAGGCGCATGACCGCGCCCGACCTCGCCGCCATCCTGCCCCAGCTGGCCTCGGCCTCCGCCCACACCCATGCGCTCGGCTTCGCCTTTGACGGCGTCGCCGGAGATCGTGTGCGACTGAAAGTGCCCTGGCGCGAGGATCTGGTCGGCGACCCCGAGACTGAGGTTCTGGCCGGCGGTCTGGTCACGGCCCTGCTGGATCACGCCGGAGGCATGGCCGTCTGGATCGGGCTGGACCGGTTCGAGCCGATCGCCACCCTCGACCTGCGCGTCGATTACATGCGCGCCGCCCGCGCGCGCTCGGGCCTGATCGCCGAAGCCCGCTGCTACCGCCTGACCCGGTCCATCGCCTTCGTCCGCGCCTGGGCCTTCGAGGACGACATCGAGGATCCGGTCGCCGCCGCCCAGGCCGCCTACATCCTGAACTCCAACGATGGACGCGGGGCCGGGGCCAATCTCAAGCCCCGTCGGGAGGCCGGCGCATGAGCGACCTTCTCGACACCCTGCCCTATGCCCGCTTCCTCGGCCTGCTGACCCGACAGGACGCGGACCAGCTGACAGTGACCATGCCCTTCGCCGACCGGCTGATCGGCAACCCGGTCCTGCCGGCCCTGCACGGCGGATCGACCGCCGCGATGCTGGAACTGACCGCAGTCGCCCAGGTCGCGATCCTCTATCCGCGCCTGAAACTGCCGCGCCCCATCAACGTCACCGTCACCTATCTCCGCTCGGGTCGCCCGCAGGATGTCCACGCCCGCGCCCGCATCAGCAAGGCCGGACGCCGGGTCGCGCACGTTCAGGCTGAAGCGTGGCAGGACGACGAGGGCCAGCCCATCGCCAGCCTGAGCGCCCACTTCCTTGTGTCCGGACACGACCTTTAGTTGCACTAAAATACATCTTGTGATTGCATAAGCCCGTGACACGTCGTCACGGGGGAGCCTTCACATGTCCAGACAAGTTATCGGCGAGGCGCTGGCCGCCCGCCTCTACGCCGCCGAGACCGCCATTGATCGGGCGCTGGCGGAAACCGCCTTCCTTGCCGCCAGCCTGCCCGCCGCCCGGGCCGACGCCCTGCTGTCCGCAGTCGCGGGTCAGCGGGTGTTCGACGGCGCCGCCGCCAGCATCAGCGCCCTGGCCGAAGCGCGCTCGCACCTCGTGCAGACCCACGGTGCGCTCGCCGCCCTCGCCCGCAAGCTGGGCCTCGACACCCTCGCCATCGGCCCCACGGACAAGCCCGGCGATCCGCCGCCGTTCGGCGTGGCCGGCGACCTCGCCCCGGCCAGATCTGATCCGGTTAACAAAGCGCTGACAAACAAGGCAAACAAAACCCTACCACATACTACCGTTCCGTGTTAATGATCCGGTCACCACGTTTTGTGTGTTGGAGGGTTTTCATGGATAAGGCTGAAGTTATCGCCAGCGTCGCCGGCGACCTGAATGCGACCGAGCAATCGGTTGACGCTGCCATCGCGCACGCCACGACCCTGGTTCAGGCCATGATCGGCGCTCGCACGACGCTCAGCCTGTCGCCGGTGGCCGGCGCCGAGTCGCAAGCCAAGGCCATGGAGGCGATCGCCGCCCTCAGCACCGCTCGCCAGGCCATCGTCGCCTGCCACGAAGAACTCGCCAAGGACCACCGCCGTCTCGGCTGGGGCACCTACGCCATCGGCGTTCTGGACAAGCCGGTCGACGTTCCGAACGACTCGCGCCCGGTCGGCCGTCTCCGCGCGGTTTAATTCGGTGTAATGTCCGCCGCCGGTCATTCCGGTTTGCGCAGACTCGATGCAAAGTCGCCCTCATGCCAGACGGCATGGGGGCGATTTCATGTTTGACACCCTCGCATCGCAGATCGGCTTCGCAATCGCGGTGCTGGTGACGGCGTTTGCGTTCCTGAAGGGCGACGAACCCGAGCGCATCGGCGCCGGCGCCTATATGCTCGGCCTGTTCGCCTCCCAGCTCGTGCAGGACAAGAGCGCCTCCGGTACGACCCAATGGGGTCTGATGGCCATTGATGCGCTGTTTCTGGCGGTCTGCGCCGGACTGGCCTGGAAGAGCCGTCGCGCCTGGCCCATCTGGGTCTGCGCCTTGCAATCGCTGATCGTGATGAGCCATCTGCTGACCCTCGTTGATTTCCGCCCGCCGCCCGGCGCCTTTTATCTGGTCATCAACATCGCCAGCTATGGCGTCCTCATCTCCATCGCCGTCGGCGCCTTCTGGGCCTGGCAGGAACGTCGGGCCGCCGGACTGGAGTAGGCTCCGCCAACCTTGCTCGCGTTGACCGGCGCGTCGAATAGGCAGATATTCCTAGGCTCACACGGAATATCGCCCCCTGCCCCTGACCCACGACCGCATCTGGAGCGCCCTGGATCGCCTCGCCCGGCGTGAGGGCCTCAGCGCGTCCGGACTGGCGCGCAAGGCCGGGCTGGACGCCACCAGCTTCAATCCATCCAAGCGGTTCAGCCCCGGCACGCCGCCCCGCCCCCGCTGGCCCTCGACCGAGAGCCTGACGCGGGTGCTGGAGGTCTGCGGCCTCTCGCTGGCCGACTTCGCCACACTCGCCCGCGATGATGCGGACCGGCTGGAGACCATCCCCCTGCTCGGCATGGCCCAGGCGGGTCAGGACGGCTTCTTCGATGACGCGGGCCTGCCCGTCGGCGAGGGCTGGGAGCAGACGGAGTTGCCGCGCGCCTCCGACAGCCTGTTGAGCCTGCGGATCGTCGGCGACTCGATGGCCCCGGTCTATCGGGCCGGGGACAAGGTGATCGTGGATCGCGAGGCGTCGGAGATCCGGCGCGGCGACCGCGTGGTGGTGCGCACCACCGGCGGCGAGACCCTGGCCAAGGAGATCGCGGCCCTGACCCCGAAATCGGTCACCCTGGCCTCCGTCAATCCCGCCTACGCCCCCCGCGCCCTCGACCGCGCCGACATCCTCTGGATGGGCCGCATCCTCTGGGCCAGCCAGTAGGGCGCCGCGCTCAAGCAGCGAGCGACCGCGTCGCGAGCGGTAGCGCACAAAGAGCCCGCTCAAGCAGCGAGCCGCCGCGCGGCGAGCGGTAGCGCAAAAAAGAAGCCGCCCCTTTCGGAGCGGCTCCCTTCGATCTTCAGTGGGCGCTCAAGCCGCGAGCGACCGCGTCGCGAGCGCTGGCGCCTTCGGATCAGTAGGCCGAGACGTAGTGGGCGTTGACCCAGCCGCCGCCGGCGATCTGGACCCACTCACCCTGCGAGCCGATGGCCGAGAAGGGCTGGCCGGCCGAGAGGCTGCCGACCTGGCGATAGCCGGTGCCCGGACCCGAGCGGATGCGCAGGTTGGACGAGGCGCGGTACTGGGCGCCGCTCTGGGCCGACTCGGCGCGGGCGCGCTGCTGGTTACAGCCGATGTACGAACCGGCGGCCGCACCGGCGGCGGCGCCGCCGACAGCGCCCAGAGCGCGTTCGTTGCTCGAGATCTGGCTGCCGGCCAGACCGCCGACGACAGCGCCGATCAGGGCGCCGGCGCGTTGACGGCCGCCCGGGGCGTCACAGTTGGTGATGCCATTGACCTGGGCCATGGCGGCGGTCGGGAGCGCCATCGGAGCCAGGCCGCCCAGCATGGCGGCGGCGGCGAAAGCGGCGGTGATCTTGGTCTTCGACATGGCTCATCTCCTGTCATCGAGTTGGTCGATGAGGTGGAGAATGCCCGAACGAACCTGAAGGCTCCCGGAGCCTTGCGGTTATCTTCCGTTCATGTCCGTTACCGGACCGAAGGCCCTCAGCCCGCCAGTTCGCCGTTCGCGCCCTTTTCGATCAGTTCGATCGTCTGCAGCAGACCGTAGATGGCGGCGAACGAACCGAAGCGCGGCCCCTGCGAGGCGCCCAGCAGCACCTCATACAGCGCCCCGAACCAGGCCCGCAGCGGCTCGAAGGCGTGCGCCTTGCCCACCGCATAGACCTCGTTCTGGATGCTCTCGCCGTCGGTCGTATCGGCCGGCAGCGCCTTCAGCCGCTCCGCCAGATCCAGCAGCGCCGCCTTCTCCTGCTCCGTCGGCAGGCGGAAGGACTTCGTCGGGCGGACGAAGTCTTCGTAATAGTTCAGCGCATGACCCATCAGCCGGTCGAGCGTCGGCTCATTTTCCGGCGTGGCGTCGGGCAGATACTTCGCGAAATAGGCCCACAGCTGTTCCTTCGACGACGCATTGGCCACGCCGACGAGGTTCAGCAGCAGGCTGAACGACACAGGGCTGGCGACCTTCGGCGGATTGCCCGCGTGGATCGACCAGACGGCGTTGTCGATCTGCTTGGCCGGCTCCTGCGTCTGGAACTGGTCGATGAAGGACAGATAGTCGTCGATGGCGCGCGGAATGACGTTGAAGTGCAGGCTCTTGGCCGACTTCGGCGACTGGAACATGTACCAGCTCAGGCTCTCGGGCGTGCCGTAGCGCAGCCACTCGTCCATCGTCAGGCCATTGCCCTTGGACTTGGAGATCTTCTTGCCCTCGATGTCGAGGAAGAGCTCGTAGTTGAAGCCTTCCGGCGGCACACCACCCAGCGCGCGGCACAGCTTCGACGACTCCCGCACGCTCTCGATCAGGTCCTTGCCCGACATCTCGTAGTCGACGTCCAGCGCCACCCAGCGCATGGCCCAGTCGGGCTTCCACTGCAGCTTCACATTCCCGCCCGTGACCGGCAGTTCGGTGCGGTTGCCCGGCTCGCCCGCCGGGTCCTCGAAGGTGATGGTCCCGGCCTCGACGTTGCGCTCCAGCGTCGGCACCTGCAACACATGGCCGGTGATCGGGCTGACCGGCAGGAAGGGCGAATAGGTCGCCCGCCGCTCCTCGCCCAGCGTCGGCAGCATGATCGCCATCACGGCGTCGAACCGCTCCAGCAGGCGCAGCAGCACCTCGTCGAACCGGCCGGACCGGTAGGTCTCGGTCGAGGACATGAACTCGTAGTCGAAGCCGAAGCTGTCCAGGAAGACTTGCAGGCGGGCGTTGTTGTGCGCGCCGAAGCTGTCGTGGGTGCCGAACGGATCGCGCACGCGGGTCAGCGACAG
>JAVHYH010000137.1 GCA_031119155.1 Brevundimonas sp. | reverse complement strand
CCACCGGCGGCCCCCACCTCGAAAAGGCGGGCGGCTTCGTGGTCGGCCCGCAATACGACCAGACCCGCTCGCGCGAGAGCCTGCGCAAGGTCGCCTCGCGCCGGGGCATCGCCAATCTGGGCGCTGTCGGCGCCGGGCGGACGCACGGTCTGTCGCACCAGCTGATCAACTCGCCGATCGACATCGTCGCCACCGAGGTCCTGGCGAAATGGATCCACCCCGAACTGTTCGCCGATCTCAACCCGCGCGCCACGCTGGACGAGATCAACAGCCGCTTCCTCGCCGTGCCCTATCGCGGCGACTACTGGGTCGACCTGTCGGCCGCCTGACCTTCTCCCAGAATGACTGTTTCACCCCCCAGGAGCCTTCCCATGAAAACCTCCCGCGCCGCCGTCGTCGCCGTGGCCGCCCTGCTGGCCGCTGTCGCCGCGCCCGCCATGGCCCTGAACCAGCCGGCCTCCGCCGTGGCCGCCGCCGATGCGCCGACCGTCGTCAAGTCGGTCAAGGTCGAGCCGGGCGGCGTCTATGAGCTGGTCGTCAACCCCGCCGACTCTTCGGTGCTGGTCGCCGCCGTCGGCCCGCGCGGCGCCAACACCGCCGCCATCGCCCGCTTCAGCGCCGACCTGACCCCGGGCGCCGCCATCGACGTCTCGGCCAACCCGCTGTACGGCCTGGCCCTGAACAGCCGCACCCAGACCCTGTACGGCACCGACACCCGCACCGGCGTGATCTCGGCCATCGATCTGGCCAGCGGCCGCGTCGTCGCCAACATCGGCTCGGATCGCGAGAACGCCCACGTCCGTCAGGTCGTGGTCGATGAGACCGCCAACAAGGTCTACGTCTCGGAAGTCGGCGGCCGCGGCGCCAACACCCTGTCCAGCCGTCTCTGGATCATCGACGGCGCCGGCAACACGCTGGAGCGTCAGATCGACGTGGACGCCGTCCTGACCGGTCTGGCGATCGACACCGCCGGCAACCGCGCCTTCAGCACCGACATGAGCGCCAATCAGGTCGTGGTCGTCGATCTGGCCTCGGGCGAGGTCGCCCACCGCTGGCCGACCGGCACGGAGAGCGCCATCAACGTCGTGCACGACGCTGCCGGCAACCGTCTGTTCGTGGCCAGCCAGGGCACGGGCGAGCTGACCGTCATGAACGCCACCGACGGCACGGTGCTGCAACGCATCGCCACCGGTGCAGGCGCCCTGAGCGTCGCCTTCAACGGCGCCGTCAACCAGGCCTATGTCGCCAACCGTCAGGCGGGCACCGTCACCGTCGTGGACACCAACACCTATGCGGTGCTGGCCAATCTGCAGACCGGCACCTTCCCCCAGACCATCGCCATCAACCGCGCTGACAACGCCGTCTATGTGACCAACAAGGCCCGCGGCCTGCCGCGCAACGCCCCGGCGGGCACCCCGGTCCCGGTCGATCCGGCCGGCGACACCGTGACCGTCATCCGTCCCTGACGACAGCTTCCCTGAGGCGCTTCCGGCCGCCTCACAGACTGGCCCGGTCGCTTCGGCGGCCGGGCCTTTTCTTTAGCCGAGAACGTCGTCGACCATGACCTGCAGGGTCCCGCGCGCACAGCGTTCGACCCGGGCCTCGACCTGATAGACCTGCGCGAGGATGGCCGGCGTGATCGCCTGCTCCGGCGCACCATCAGCGGCGACGACGCCTTCCGAAAGAACCACGACCCGATCGGACGCCCGGGCGGCGGCCTGCAGGTCGTGCAGGACCATGATGACCGTCATGCCGCGCTCGGCGGCCAGTTCGCGGACCAGCTTCATCACCTTCAGCTGGTGGCGCAGGTCCAGCGCGCTGGTCGGTTCGTCCAGCAGCAGCAGCCGGGGCCCGCGCACCACGGCCTGGGCCAGCGAGGCCAGCTGCTTCTGTCCCCCGGAAAGCTGATCCAGACGCCGCATGGCCAGACCGTCCAGACCGAGTCGCTGCAGCACGGCCAGCGCCGTCGCCGCCTCGTCCTGCGAGACAGCCCCCTGAACCGGCGAGGCGCGCAGGGCGCTGACCAGCGTCTCCAGCACCGTCAGGGCCACACCCTGCGGCAGGGTCTGGGGCATGTAGGTCACCGACCTAGCCCGCTCGGCCAGCGACAGGCCGTTCAGTTCGCGCCCGTCCAGCAGGACCGAGCCCGTGGCCGGATGCAGCCCGGCCAGCGCGCGCAGCAGGGTGCTCTTGCCTGCCGCATTGGGGCCGATCAGGGACACCACCTCGCCCGGCGCCGCGGCGGGCATCGAGAGGTCGCGCAGCACCGTGCGGCCGCCATAGCCGGCGGACAGGCTCGAGACGATCAGGCCCCCTGAATCTGTCGCCATCACGCCCGCGCTCCATTGCGGAAGATCAGCAGCAGGAAGACCGGTACGCCGATCACCGCCGTGACCACGCCGATGGGCATGATGACGCCCGAGATCAGCGCCTTGGACGCCGCCGAGGCCAGCGACATGATCAGGGCCCCGGTCAGCATGCTGGCGGGCAGCAGGAAGCGGTGATCCTCGCCCAGCATCAGCCGGGCGATGTGCGGGCCGACCAGACCGATGAAGCCGATGGTGCCGACGAAGGCGACCGAGGTTCCGGCCAGGATGCTGACCCGCAGCAGGGAGGCCATGCGCAGGCGGCTGACATCGACACCGAAGCTGCGCGCCCGGTCCTCGCCCAGCCTCAGGGCGGTCAAGCCGTGCGCGGCCATCAGGGAGAAGGGCGTCACCAGCACCACCACCACGGCGGCGACGCCGACATTGGCCCAGGTCGCCCGCGACAGGGAGCCCATGGTCCAGAAGATCAGCTGCTGCAGCGCCTCCTGCGAAGCCACGAACTGCAGCAGGGCGACGAGGGCGTTGAAGGCGAAGACCAGGGCGATGCCGAACAGCACGACCGTCTCCACCCCTGCCCCGCCCCGACGCGACATCAGTTGCAGCAGCAGGACCGAGCCGAAGGCGAACAGGAAGGCGTTGATCGGGATCAGCCAGTCCTGCGGCACGAAGGGCAGACCCGAGCCCAGCACAATGGCCAGCGCGGCGCCGAACGAGGCCGCCGAGGACACGCCGAGGGTGAAGGGACTGGCCAGCGCATTGTTGAGGACCGTCTGCATCTCGGCCCCCGCCAGCGACAGGGACGCGCCGACCAGCACGGCCATGACCGCGTAGGGCAGTCGCACCTGCCAGACGATGGCGGCCTGCGGCGGCGTCAGGGAGCCGGGATCGAACAGGCCGCGCAGCACCTGCCCGGCCGTCATCGACGACGGCCCCGTGGTCAGGTCCAGCAGGAAGGCCAGCACGCAGGCGACGAGCAGCCCCGCGAGGATCAGCCCCCGTCGGGCCGTCAGCCGGCGATAGGCCTGCAGGACATCGGCGTCGGGCGTGGAAGACGGAACCGGAGAAGGCGGGGCGTGGGAAGACAAGCGGGTCTCAAATCCTGATAATGTCTCGCAATACACTAAGCCCCTCGGCGCTGCTACGCTCGGAGCCATGACGACGACGTCACACCCTGATTCTGAATGGCGACCGCTGGTCGCGCCGCGCACGCGCAGCCGCACCCTGGTCGCCGACAGCAACGGCCAGAGCTATCGCATCGCCCTGTGCGTGCCCGAGGGCCCGGTGCCGGAGGGCGGCTGGCCCTCGCTGATCGTGCTGGACGGCGGCGCCCTGTTCCAGTCGGTCGCCGACGCCGAGCGCCGCCTCAGCCATCGCCCGGACGCGACCGGGGTGACGCCGCGCGTCATCATCGGCGTCGCCCACGACGGCGACGCCCTGTATCATCCGCCCCAGCGGTTCCGGGACTTCACCCCCGGCCCGGCCGTCGCCGATGACGAGGCGAACCGGAACGCCAGCGGCGGGGCGGCGGCCTTGCTGACCTTCCTGCTGGACCAGCTGCTGCCCCTGATCGGCGACACCGTCCCACTCGACCCGGCTCGCCGCGCCCTGCTGGGTCATTCGCTGGCCGGCTATTTCAGCCTGTATGCCCTGACGACCCGGCCCGGCGCCTTCTCGGCCCATGGCGCGATCAGCCCGTCGCTGTGGTGGAACCCGGCCTTGATCCTCGATGCGGTCGCCGCCCTGCCCCGCCCGTCCTCCGCCCTCTATCTGGCCGCCGGCGCGCTGGAGCAGGACAAGTCCGGCTCGCCGCGCGGGGATCGCCGGATGATCGGGGCGCTGGAGGATCTGAAGGCGGCGATGGACGCCGCCGGCTGGCCGGATGTGTCCCTGACCGTCTTCCCGGACGAGAACCACGCCTCGGTCGTCCTGCCCGCCGCCCAGCGCTTCCTGAAGTTCGCCACGGCCCACGACGCCCGCTGAGCGGGGTCAGGTGATCCGGCGCTTCTCCAGCTTCCGCGCCAGCGTACGGCGGTGCATCCCCAGCCGGCGCGCCGTCTCGGAAATATTGAAGTCCGTCTCAACCAGCGTCTCGTGGATCCGCTCCCACTCCAGCGTCTTGATCGACGTCGGGCGAACGGTCAGCGGCGTGGAGACATCGCCCTCCCCGCGCGCGAAGGCGGCCTCGATGTCATCGGTGTTGGACGGCTTGGCGAGATAGTAGCAGGCGCCCAGCTTGGTCGCCTCGATGGCCGTGGCGATGCTGGCGAAGCCGGTCAGGACGACGATCCGGGTCGTCGCGTCCCGCTCGTGCAGCCGCCGCACGCACTCGAGCCCCGAGCCGCCGACCACCTTCAGATCGACGACGGCGAAACCGGGCTCGAAGGCCTGCAGCCGCTCGTCCAGTTCGACCAGTCCGTTGCAGGTCTGGACCTCATAACCGCGACGGCGGAACGAGCGGGCCAGGGTCTCGGCGAAGGCCGCGTCGTCCTCGACGATGATCAGGCGGGGGGCGTCACTCACAGGGCGGCTCCAAAGGCGGCCAGAGGCAGGCGCAGGGTCACGACCGCGCCGCCCTCGACCGGGTTGGCGGCGGTCACGGTCCCGCCCAGCTTGCGCACGACGTTGACGACCAGAAACAGGCCCAACCCGCCGCCGGTCTTGGCCTTGGTGCTGACGTAGGGCTGTCCGAACCGTTTCAGGACGTCGGCGTCAAAGCCAGGGCCATTGTCGCGCACGACGATCTCAAGATGCTGGTCCAGCCGCGAGGCGAAGATCGCGACCTGTTCGGCCGGGGCCTCCAGCGCATTGTCCAGCAGATTGGTCACCACCTGCTTCAGCGCCACGTCGGAGACGATATCCAGATCCGGCTTGAAGCGGTTGATATAGACCAGTTGGGCCGGCGCGCGCAGGCCGCGCCATTCCTCGACCACGTCATCCAGGAAGCCGCGCACCGTCGTCTTCACCGTCCCCTCCCCGCGCAATTCGCCAGAGGATTGCAGGATGCCGGAGACAATGGCCTTGCAGCGATCCAGCTGGGTTTTCATCGTCTCCAGCTCGGCGCGGGTGTCCGGATCCTGACGGAAGGCGTCCAGACGGCTCCAGTCGTTGACGATTACCGACAGGGTGGCCAGCGGCGTGCCCAGCTCGTGCGCGGCGCCGGCGGTCAGAAGCCCCGTGCGGACGACATGATCCTCCTCGGCGGCCCGCTGCTTCAGCTCGGCCAGCTTGGCGTCCCGCTCCCTCTGGTTGGCGGCGATCCGGCCCAGAAAGATCAGCAGCAGGCCCGCCGTCAGGACGAAGCACAGGAACATCCCGACCATGTGCGGGCTGAAGAAGCCGTCGTGCAGGTTCGGCATATCCAGCGGACGGTTGAAGAAGGCCAGCCCAACGAAGGCCAGCGCCGTCGCCGCCGCCAGAAGGCCCGCCCATCGGACATCCAGCAGGACCGCGCCGAGGATCACCTGCAGCAGGAAGATCGACACGAACGGATTGCCCGCCCCGCCGCTGAGATACAGCTGCGCGGTCAGGGCCAGCACATCCAGCATCAGGCCGGCGAACAGCTCCAGCCCGGACACCGGCCTGTCGGCCCGCCACCGCAGCAGGGAGAGCAGGTTCCAAAGCACCAGCACCGCCACGACCGTCAGCATCCACTGCAGCGGCAGGGGAATGCCCATCAGCCGATCCACGACGGCCATGGTAATCAACTGACCGACGACGGCGATCCAGCGCAGCATCACCAGAAGGCGCAGGTCCTCCCGGTGGGCGACGCGGGTGATGGTGATGCTCTTCATGCGGCGTCGCCATCGGCAGGCTTCAGCCGATCCCGCCGCAGTCGCCAGGCCCCGACGATGCAAAGCGCCGCCAGCCCGAACCAGGTCAGGGCATAGACGAGGTGATGGTTGGTGAAGCGGATGACGGTCAGGCCGCCGCGCGGCCAGGCGCCCGCGGTCGCCGCGCCTGCATCGATGAAATAGGGGGCGACAGGTCCGTCCACGCCGCGCCGGTTCGCAATCGCCGCAACGTCGCGCGAGCGCCAGCGGTCGCCCGCCGGATCATTGGCTCTCAGGAAGCCGCCCTTCGGCTCGGTCAGACGCAGCAGGCCGGTGACCGATTGCTCGCCCTCAGGCCGGGACCAGTCCCGGGTCGCGCCTTTGTCCGTCGAAACGAAGCCGCGATTGACCAGAACCGTGAAGCCGCGATCGGTCCGCAGCGGCGTGACCACCCAGTAGCCCGGCCCGATGGCCGTGACCGCCTGCACCAGCGTCTCCGCGCCGTGATCGAACACGCCATCGGCGCGCACAGCCTGATAGGCCTGCTCGCTTCCAGCGCGATCATTCGGCGCGGGCGTCGGGACGGGGGCCGCATGGGCCCGCGTCTCGACCTGCGCGATCAGATCCAGCTTCCACTGCAGGCGCTGGACCTGCCAGGCGCCGAGGCCGAGAAAGACGACCGTCAGGACAAGGCAGAGCCCCGCCAGCCAGACGCGCTTAGCGGCCAAGGCCCCGCCTCACTGCTGCATCGCTTCCATGTCGTGCGGCTGCATCATGTTGCTGTTCAGGTGATGCATGACCCACAGCGAGCCGGACATCACGATCACCAGGATGATCAGGGTGAACAGGAAGGCCAGCAGGTTCCAGCCGCCTTCCGACTTCGGATGCAGGTGCAGGAAATAGACGATCTGGACGACGATCTGGACGATGGCGAAGGCCACGATCACCGGAATGCTGATCGCGCTCGAAACCGCGCCCGACATCACCAGACCGAACGGAATGATGGTCAGGACCGCCGAGATGATGAAGCCGGTCAGGTAGCTGCGATAGCTGCCGTGATCGTGCCCATCGTCATGATGATCGTCGTGATGGTGTTGGTCGTCGTGAGCGCTCATCGCACCATCCCCAGCAGATAGACAAAGCTGAACACCCCGATCCAGACGAGATCGAGGAAGTGCCAGAACAGCGACAGGCACATCAGGCGGCGGCGGTTCGCCGGGATCAGGCCCTTCATGCTGACCTGAACCATCAGCACCACCAACCAGATCAGGCCGAAGGTGACGTGCAGGCCGTGGGTGCCGACCAGCACGAAGAAGGACGACAGGAAGGCGCTGCGCTGGGGCGTGGCGCCCAGATGGATCAGGTGGGCGAACTCATAGAGCTCGATGCCCAGGAAGGCCGCGCCGAACAGTCCGGTGACGCCCAGCCACAGCAGGGTCTGCGTCTTCGCCCCCTTGAACATCGCCAGCATGGCGAAGCCGTAGGTGATCGAGGAGAACAGCAGCATGGCCGTGTTCACCGCGACCAGATCCAGGTCGAACAGGTCGCGCGGTCCCGGACCGGCGGCATAGGCGGTGCCCAGCACGCCGAAGGTGGCGAACAGGATGGCGAAGATGAGCAGGTCGCTCATCAGGTAGAGCCAGAAGCCCAGCAGGGTGCTGTGACCCTCGGGGTGGTGCGGCTCCTCTTCCGGGTGGAAGGCGAAGGGTTCGTTCGATTTCACTGCGGTCGCCATATGCTCAGCCCTCCGCCTTGGCCGCAAAGGCCTTCAGCGCATCCGTGCGGCCGTCCTCGGTCGCGCGAACCTCTTCGACGGGGATGTAGTAGTCCCGGTCATAGTTGAAGGTGTGCCAGATGGCGTACCCGACGACGGCCACGAAGGACACGATCGCCAGCCACCAGATGTACCAGATCAGCGCCAGACCACAGATGGTCGACAGGCCTGCCAGGATGACCCCCGCGCCGGTGTATTTCGGCATGTGGATCGCCTTGAAGCCCTTGGTCGGCCGCTCGTATCTGGCCTGCTTCATGTCGTACCAGGCGTCGCCGTCCCGGATGATCGGGGTGAAGGCGAAATTGTAGGCCGGCGGCGGCGAGGACGTCGCCCACTCCAGGGTCCGGCCATCCCAGGGGTCGCCGGTCTCGTCGCGCAGCTTGTCGCGGTTCAGGACGCTGACGGCGATCTGGATCAGGAAGGCCAGGATGCCGAAGGCGATGATCGCGGCGCCGAAGGCGGCGATGATGAACCAGATCTGGTACGACGGATCGTCGAACGTCCGCAGGCGACGGGTCACGCCCATCAGGCCCAGCACATACAGCGGCGCGAACGCGACCCAGAAGCCGATGACCCAGCTCCAGAAGCTGATCAGGCCCCACTTCCTGTCGAGCTTGAAGCCGAACGCCTTCGGGAACCAGAAGTTGATGCCGGCGAACAGGCCGAACAGCACGCCGCCGATGATGACGTTGTGGAAGTGCGCGACCAGGAACAGGCTGTTGTGCAGCACGAAGTCCGCCGGCGGCACCGCCAGCAGCACGCCGGTCATGCCGCCCACCACGAAGGTGACCATGAAGCCCATCGTCCACAGC
This sequence comes from Brevundimonas sp., assembly GCA_031119155.1. GTDB lineage: Bacteria > Pseudomonadota > Alphaproteobacteria > Caulobacterales > Caulobacteraceae > Brevundimonas. The sequence continues at coordinate 166 of JAVHYH010000137.1, read as the reverse complement.
ATCGGCACTTCGAAGCGGATGCGGCCGCGGTACATGGTGAACAGCCAGTTGAAGATCTTCGCGCCCGTCGGGATCGAGATGATCATCGTGGTGATGCCGAAGAACGAGTTGACGCTGGCGCCCGAGCCCATGGTGAAGAAGTGGTGCAGCCACACCAGGTACGACA
>JAVHYH010000136.1 GCA_031119155.1 Brevundimonas sp. | reverse complement strand
GTGCGGCTGGCCGCGTAACCCCACTCCCTCCCACGCCTCGCGGCGCGGGCCCCTCCCTCTCCCGCCGGGAGAGGGTCGGTTACCCGAACCCGCCGTCCGCCACCTTCACGAACTGCGCCCGGCCCTGCAGGGGCGCGAAGAGGTCCGCCTCGGTGCCGGTCATGAAGGCCTGCAGGCCGAGGGCCTCGATCTCGTCGAACAAGGCGGCGCGGCGGGCCGTGTCGAGGTGGGCGGGGGCCTCGTCGAGGAGGAGGATGGGGGCCGCCGCCTGGCCCGACAGACGGGTGATCTGGGCGAGGATCAGGTTGAGGACCAGCGCCTTCTGCTCGCCCGAGGAGCCCTCGGCGGCCGGGCGGTTTTTCTCGCGGTGCAGGGCGGTCAGGTCGGAGCGGTGCGGGCCGTAGAGGGAGCGACCGGCGGCGGCGTCGCGGGCGCGGGAGCGGACCATGCCCTCGCGGATCGTGGCGGCGATGGCCTCAAGGTCCGCGCCCGAGGCGGCGAGGACTTCCGCCTCTCCGGTCAGGCCGAGGTCGGCCTGGGGGAAGGGCCGGTCGTTGCGGGCGTCGATGGCCGACTGGAGCGTACTTAGGGCGGCGGCGCGAGCAATGGCGGCGGCGGCTCCGGATTCGCCCAGACGGAGCTCAAGCGCGTCGAGCCAGAGGGGATCGGCGGGACGACCCTCGGCCCCGTCGGTGAGCAGGCGCAGCCGTTCGCGCAGGGCCTTCTCATAGGCGGAGACGGCGGCGGCGTGGTCGGGCCGGTCGGCGAAGACCAGCCGGTCGAAGAATTTCAGCCGCGCGGCGCGGGCGTCCGAGAACAGGCGGTCCTGTTCCGGCGTGGCCCAGACGGGGCGAAGGTAGTCGAGCAGGCGGCCAGGCTGGGCCGTCTCGCCGTCGATGCGGACGATGCGGCGGGCGGCGCCGGGGGTCTGGACGCCGGTGCCCAGCTTCGTCTCATCGCCGTCTCCGGTCAGGACGGCGGCGACGGCCCAGGCGCGACCGGTCGCCTCGCCCGGTTCGCGACGGCCCATTTCGGGCGCCGTGGCGCCGCGCAGGCCCTTGCCGGGGGTGAAGAGGCTGAGCGCCTCCAGCAGATTGGTCTTCCCCGCCCCGTTCGGCCCGTGCAGCACGACCGCCCCCGCCGCGATGGGCAGGGTCGCGCTCGCGTAGGAGCGGAAGTCGGTCAGGGTGAGGGATGTGATCAAGGGAGTGACTAGTGATTGGTGATTGGTGGGTGGTGCGCGGTCCGGCGGCGGATTCCCGTCGATGATCCGGCAATCACCAATCACTACTCACTAATCACCTCGACTCACACCCGTAGCGCATCAGTACGTTTCAGGCCTGGATCCGTCGGGCGAGATCCCTACGCACTGTAACGCACCCGCCACTCTTCCATCAGCGCGGCCAGAGGCTCGGGGGCCATGCCGAGATTGCGAGGCAGGCTGCCGTCGATGGGCAGGTCGCCCTTGCGGTTGACGGTCGCGACCATGCCCGCGGCGGAGGGGGCGTCGTCCTTCAGGCGCCAGGCGGCGTGGGGCGCGACGCCGCCGTGGCCGTCGATATCAGCTTCTTCGCCATGGACGAGGAACTGCTCGACCTCATGCCAGGGGATGGACACGCCGATCAGGCCGGTCAGGGTGAAGCCTTCCGGCGTCAGGATCAGACGAACCGGATTGCGCAGCTGGAGCGCCAGCAGGATCAGGCCGATGCCGAGCACGGCGATGCCGATCGTGCTCCAGACCTTGAGGTCGGCGTTCTCCGGCTGGTTCACGAACCACAGACCGAGCGCGAGACCCGCTCCGCAACCGGCCATGGCCAGCAGGATGCTGCGGCGGGGTGTGGCGAGGGTCAGCGTGTCCGGGGTTGAGCCCAAACCCGGTTACACCCGCAGCGGCATCAGCACATACTGGACGCCCGGGTCGCCCGGATCGAGGACGAGGGTCGGGCTGGCCGGGTCGGCGAATTTGAAGTGGGCGGTCTCGCCGGTGATCTGGCCGGCGACGTCCAGCAGGTAGCGGGCGTTGAAGCCGATCTCGAAGGGTTCCTCGGAGTAGCCGATCTCGACTTCCTCGACGCCCTGGCCGGCTTCCATGTTGCGGACGGTCAGGGTGACGCGGTCCAGCTCGAAGGCCAGTTTCACCGAACGGCTCTTCTCGGCCGAGATGGTGGCGACGCGGTCGACGGCCGAGGCGAAGACGGCGTTGTCGATGTCGGCCTGCTTGTCATTGCCCTTGGGAATGACGCGCATGTAGTCGGGGAAGGCGCCGTCGATGACCTTGGAGGTCAGGGACGCCTGTCCGAACTCGAAGCGGATCTTCTGCGGGCTGACCATGACCTCAACCGGCCCGGAGCCGTCGTCGAGCAGGCGACGGACCTGATCGACGGTCTTGCGCGGGACGATGACGCCCGGACCGCCGGCGGCGCCCTCGGGGGCCGGGGTCTCGGCCAGGGCCAGGCGGTGACCGTCGGTGGCCACGGCGCGCAGCAGCGGAATGCCGCCCTCGGCCACCGTGTGCAGGTACAGGCCGTTCAGATAGTAGCGGGTCTCTTCGGTCGAGACGGCGAAGCGGGTCTTGTCGATCAGCCGGGCCAGGTCTTCCTTGGCCAGGGTGTAGCGGGCGCCCGAGGTCTCGGTCGACATGACCGGGAAGTCGCCGGCCGGCAGGACCGGCAGGTTGAACTTGGACCGGCCGGCCTGGACCAGCAGGCGGGGGTCGTCGCCCGAATAGGACAGGGAGACCTCGGCGCCGTCCGGCAGCTTGCGGACGATCTCGTACAGGGTGTGGGCCGGGGCGGTGATCTGGCCCTCGACGTTCACCACGGCCTCGGCCTCGTCGACCATCTCCATGTCGAGGTCGGTGGCGGCGAAGCTCAGCTTGTCGCGGCCCGCCGACAGCAGGACGTTGGAGAGGATCGGAATGGTGTTCCGCCGTTCGACGACGCTCTGGACGTGGCCGAGGGCCTTCAGAAGCGCGGATCGTTCGATGGTCAGTTGCATATCGTCTCGCCCCGCGGCGACTCACCGAGAGCCGCCGGTAAACTATGGGACAGGGACACTAGCGGATTGGCTGGATGGAGCAACACAGGCCAGCATCCGGGCGGAAAGTGATTAGTGGATAGTGATTGGTGATTGGCAGGATGAACGCCGGTATCCGCAAATCGGACGCCCGAGCGGACCGCCGCCAATCACGACTCACCAATCACCAATCACGCGGCGAGGCCGCCTCAGCCGCGCAGCTTCCGCGTCAGGGCCTCGACGTCGCGGGCGATCTGTTCGTCCTGGGCGATCAGCTCCTCGATCTTGCGGACGCCGTGCAGGACCGTGGTGTGGTCGCGCCCGCCGAAGCGACGGCCGATGTCCGGATAGGAGCGGGTCGTGTGCTGCTTGCACAGATACATGGCGATCTGGCGCGGGCGAGCGACCGAACGGGTGCGGCGCTCCGACAGCAGGTCGGCCTGTTTCAGAGTGAAGTGGTCAGCGACGGTCTTCTGGATCTCGTCGACGGTGATGCGACGCTCCGGACCGCCGCGCAGGGCCGAGCCGAGCAGGCCCTGGGCCTCATCGACGGTCAGGGCCGACAGGCGGGTGGCGGCGACGGCGGCCAGGGTGTTCACGGCGCCTTCCAGCTCACGCATCGAGCCGGGGGTGCGATCGACCAGGTGCTCCAGCACGTCGGGACGGACCTCGCCCGAGACGACGCCCAGCTTCGACAGGGCCTCGATGCGGTTGCGGGCCACGGCCAGCTTGAGCGAGCGGTCGGCCGGCTCGACCGGGCAGGTCAGGCCCGAGGCCAGGTGGCTGCGCAGGCGCGGCTCGACCTCGGTCAGGGCCATCGGCGGCTTGTCGGCCGAGAGGATGATCTTCTTGCCGTCCTCGATGAGGGCGGTCAGCGTCGACAGCAGCTCTTCCTGGGTCGAGGCCTTGCCGCCGACGAACTGGACGTCGTCGATCAGCAGCATGTCGGCCGAGCGCAGGCTGTCCTTGAAGGCGGCGGTCGAGCGGTCCTGCATGGCGCGCACGAAGGTCGACAGGAAGCGTTCGGCGGTCAGATAGATGACCTTGGCGTCCGGACGCAGGCGCTGGGCCTCCCAGGCGATGGCGTTCAGCAGGTGGGTCTTGCCGTAGCCGTAGGGGCCGCAGAAGAAGATCGGGTTGAAATGGCCGTCGGCCCAGGCGGCGGCCTGGCGGGCGATGGCCAGGGCGAAGGCGTTGCCCTGCCCTTCCACGAAGCTGTCGAAGGTCAGGCGGTCCTGCAGGCCGGCGGCGCGCACGGCGCGGGCGCCGTCGGCCACGGGGGCCACGGTGGCCATCGGCATCTGCACGACATTGCCGGCGGCCGTCGGGGCGCGGCCGGCGGCGACCTGCGAGGCCGGGGCGACCGAGCCCATCTCGGCGCGGCAGCGAACGTCCAGGCGACGGGCCTGCGGGTCGAGACCCAGCCACAGCTCGTTCATGCGACGCAGGGCGTTCTTGCGCACCCAGTCGCGGGCATAGGCGGTCGGGGTGACCAGGATCAGTTGACCGGAGCCGTCCACGCGCACGGCCGACGGCGCGATATAGGAGCTGAACGCCCCCTCGCCGATCTCACCGCGCAGCCGTCCGGCCGCCTCGGTCCAGATATGATCCGGATCCGTCATCCCCGCCATTCTCGCGCTCCCCATCATCGGTCAGCCACCCGCCGCAAAAATCCATCACGCGACGCCCTTCTGAACCGGCTGATGCAGGGACGACTTCTCCTGCCCGGTGCGGCGGTGCGGCCGCCCGGATAGGGGTCGTTCTCTCGATCAGACGGCTCACGCCGGTGCAGAACAGGGTTCCGCGCCGTCTTCATCCGTGTGGGGATGGAAGTGCGTCAGCCCCTTGAACTTACGCCCGGCGAAGGGCGGGTCAACGCTGATTCGAGTCGAGATTTGCAGTTAAAATTGTTGACTCCCGCAAGTGCCGCCTCCGCCTTGGGAAATCCGGATTTCGCCACTGAGGCGAGCGCCAATTCGCGTCAAGGCAGTTAACAGCACACGCGCAAACGGCGAGGGAGCTTGCGCGCCCTCGCCGTTGAAAACACTGATATTTACTGTGACAGCCTGACGAAAGGCCGTCCGCAGCCCGAAAATCAGGCGGCCGACATCTTCTTCAGCTGCGCGGCCAGGCGCGACACCTTGCGCGAGCCGGTGTTCTTGTGAACGACGCCCTTCGAGACGGCGCGCATCAGTTCCGACTGCGCCTCGACGAAGGCGGTCTTCGCCGCGCCGGCGTCGCCACCGGTGACGGCTTCCTGGAACTTGCGCAGGAAGGTGCGGACGCGCGTGCGGCGCGACTTGTTCACTTCGGTGCGGGCAGCGATCTTGCGGATCGCTTTCTTGGCGCCGGCATTGTTGGCCATCAGTCAAACCTTCGAACGGAAAACGCCGCGGAGCTACACGTCCACGGCGCGAAAATCTCAAGAGCGCGCGGATATAGCGGAAAGGGTTGGAGGGAGCAAGCTGAGTCTGACTCGGATTATTCGGCGATCACCGCGTCCGGCGCTCCGGCCAGCAGGGCATTAATCCAAGCGAGCGTGAGGTCGCGGCTGCGGTAGCGGCCCCACTTGGCCGTCTCTTCGCGCTCTACGATGGGGAAGGTCGAGTAGATGTAGCGGATGTCATCGCGGCTATGGGTCGGGTCGGCAGCGTCGTAAACGCCGTAGAGGATGAAGTAGAGGGCATCCAGCTTGGCGCGCAGGACCAGACGCCGGTCCTCGTCCCAGACGAACGGTGGCAAGACCTCGCCAACGTCGTCCACATGACCCAGATCGCGGGCGAACGGTGCCAAGTCGTGGGCGGTGTAGCTGAGCTCTAGGACGGCTTCACGGACTATGTCGCGAGCAGTCTTGGGGCCGAAGGCTCGGTCATAGGCGGTCGGTGGGACGATGGGTAGCTGTTCAACGATAAACCAGTTGAGGTGCTGTCCTTGAATCTTTTGGCGGGCGACGAAATCGTAGGAAGCGGAGTTCAGATTGCCAGCCAGCAAAGCTGCATCTTCAGCGTTAGGTGTGCCTGGCGTAGAATCGATTTCGATCAAAGGCAGAGTGTTGCCCGCCGCACCGCCAGGAATGATCGCTGCGATCATTGATCGGACATTTGTCGGAGCGGTGACGTCTTTGAAGCCGAGAAGATAAGGAGACTGGCCAAGACCCGGCAAAGCTTGGACCCAAAACTGCGGATCAGGTGACCAAGCCGGGTCGGCATGCTGCTCACTCGTCGTCGAGACGGGTTGGGCTGGCCGGTTAAGATTGGCGGCGTTCACCACCACGCTAGCCGCGCGGTGGTCGAAGGCCTGCACCATCTTGCCTTCGTAGAGCGGCAACCACTCGCCTGTCGCTGATTGATACCGATTACCGCCCAGGGGCCAGGCACCCTCGCGCTCCCCCAGTTCATCGCGTGTGCGGAAAAGGTGGCTGTCGGATGTCATATTGATCATCTGCTGGTAGCGCACGGGCCAAGCCGCAAGAGCCCCACCGTTGGACCGGTCTACAAGCACGGGCAGGCGCTTGTAGATTGCCGTGGTCAGCGCCATGTCGCGCCGTGATCGAAATATGGGTGCGGTTCCCGTGTTCGGGTTCACGTCGCCGAAATCAGCGGCGGTGATTGGGAAGGCCCGTTCCGGGTCACGCACCTCACGGGCGGCTTGAAGGAAGAAACCACATTGCGCCGCCGGGAAGGTTCGCTCCGGGCTAGCGATCATGGCGCAGAATTTGAACCGGGTATCCACATCGGGAAAGAAGGGCTCCAGCCCATAGCGCGGTCGACGATTCTCGAAGTCAAAGAGCGCCTTCAGCCGACCTTCAGTGGCAACACTCCTGAAGAACGCGCTGGAAGACAGGTCCGAAGCGATGCCGCTCGGTGTCAGCATGCCCACCATGCCCGATGGCTTCGCCAGCATGTGGGCTCGCTCGACGAACAGCTTGAACAGGTTCAGCTTGCCTGTGTTCAGTCGGGTATAGATTTCTCCTTTCCGAGCCACCCCGGTAGCTGCGAGCACGCGCTCTGAAGCACGCCGATACTCGGCCCAAAGCGGGTCTTCCGCTTTTTGCAACGCCTTGATCCGAGTCTTCCGCTTCGCACCGCTGGTTTCCAACGCGATCGAGCGATCGCGAGCCTCAAACCAAGGCACCTCCTCGAATTCGAAGCGGTCCCATGGCGGGTTGCCGACAACGGCGTCGAAGCCACCATACCGTTCCTCGTCGTCCCAGCGGTCCCACACGCCGGGGAAGGCGATCTGCCAGTTCAGGAACCGCTCTTCGGCGATCAGGTCGCGAGCCCGACGCCAGATGTCGGTGAAGGCCTCGAAGTCTTCTTTCCTCGATCGCCGCCGCTCGGGCTCGGCACGACCGCGTGCGATGACCAAGGCGTCACCGAACTGTCCATCCAGCCACAGGCGGATCAAGCCCTTTTCCGACCGGTTCAGGTTCAGCCAGTTCAAGGCGTGCATGAAACTGACGAAGCTGTCCAAAGGGCCGACCTGAGCCTCCACGTCGGTCCACATGGCGGCGGATCGGTGAGCCTCGGCGATCTCGGCGTCCGTGGCCATCTCGATCGTCTTCATTGCCAGCGCCTGACGCTGGGCGTTTTTCAGGGCCTCGTCGTAGAACAGTGGAGCGCCGAAACCGTGGGCCTTGTCGATCGCGTCGCGCACCCACAGGCCGAACAGACTGTCGCCGGCGTGCAGGTGGTGGTCGATGAATGACAGGGGCGCGCCGACTGTGAAGGTATGGAGCCACAGGGCCACCTTCGCCAGTTCGACCGCCATTGGATTCTTATCGACACCATAGACGCAACGCTTCAGCACCATGCGCCGGACGATATGGCGGTCATCCAGTTGCGCCTCGTCGATCGCCCAGCCGGCGGCCTTGGCGTTCTTCAGGATGGTGGCGCGGATGTCGTCGATCTTCTCCGCGAGCGGGGAGACGTAACCGATGTCCTCGCCCGAGGCGGCGGCCTCGGCCATGGCCTCCAGGACGTGGTCGGCGATGGTATCGACTAGGCTGACCAAGAAATGCCCCGAACCCATCGCCGGGTCGCAGACGCGCAAGGACAAGATGGACTCAGCGGCATCGACGTCCTTTAGTGCGCGCCTTCTGACACTTTCGTCGTCATTCTCCGACGAGGCGGTGAGCGCCGCACGGAACGCCTTGAGGCGCTCCTCCACGAGCGGCTCCAGCGTCTCGTCCAGGATCAGTCCGACCAGTTCGTCCGGCGTGTAGTAGCTGCCCGAGTTCTTGCGGGCAAACAGGTTGGGTCGAACAGTCAGGTGTCCCGCTTCGCCGACCAGACCTTCCCGAACGATCTCAAACTCGAGCAGGCGTTCGTAGATCGAGCCCAACTGTTGGACGGACAGGTCGCGGTAGTTGATGTATCGGCGTTGGCCGGTAGAGCGCTCAAAGGACAGGGCATCCAAGGCTGGGGCCATGACGCTGTCAGGGATGCGCGCGCTCGTAAGCAGCGTTGTGCCCGATGTCGCGAACAGGCCGCCGTTGTAGGGCGGTATGCCGACCGAGGCGTCGCCCTTGTCGACGATCCGCGACAGGTCTGAAATGTGGCCCCACACCTTGGCGGCGGTTGATGAGAAGGTGTCGCCGTTGGTTACGCGCTCGCCGATGTCGAGGCGGACGGGCCGAAGGGCATAATCGTCATACCGGTCGTCGTTGACCGGCAGCAGGTCTCGGTCTTCGGCGTAGAGAAGGAAAAGCAGCCGGTATAGAAGGATCAGGGTCGCATCCCGCACGTCATCCAAAGAGGCTTCGGGCGCGGACTCGGCCAAGGCGCGGGCCAGGCTCGGGAAGACATGATCGAAGACAACCCTGGACAGGCTGGCGGCGACCCGCTCCTCGTAGAAGGCCGCGTCG
>JAVHYH010000135.1 GCA_031119155.1 Brevundimonas sp. | reverse complement strand
CAGAACGCCTCCGGCGTCTCCCGCGCCGAAACACGCGCCGTCTCGTAGCCGGACGAAGTCATGCGGGCGCGCTGCGCCCACTCGGACGGGACGGGGTACAGGTCTGGGCCTTCGGTCACGGCGTTCCTCACTCGGTGTTCTTGTCAGGCCGGTGCGGCCCTTCCCACGGGTCGAGCCGCGGGTCTGATCAACGAACAGCAAGGAGATGGGGCGGTCCAGCCTGAACGGACAAGATGACCGGGGCCAGGTGTCGCGAAAGTGAGTCAGCGCCGCGCCGGATTCGCCTGAACAGCCCGGGCCGGATCGCAAGCGGCTGCGCTGGAGTCGCTGTCCAGGATCGGCTATCGCCCTGACCCAACGAAAGGCGCCGTCAGATGCGCCCGATGGGAAACGACCGATGACCAGGGACCACCACGCCCGCACGCTGGGGGAGCATCCGCTCGCCCCTGAGACCCTGATGATGGGCTATGGCTATGATCCGACCCTCTCCGAGGGCTCGATCAAGCCGCCGATCTTCCAGACCTCGACCTTCGTCTTCCGCTCCGCCGAAGACGGGAAGCGCTTCTTCGAGGTCGCCTACGGCTTGCGCGAGAAGGATCCGGAGGAGGCGCTGGGCCTGATCTATTCGCGGATCAACAATCCCAATCTGGAGATCCTCGAGGATCGGCTGGCGATCTGGGACGGGGCGGACAAGGCGCTGGTCTTCTCCAGCGGCATGGCGGCGATCTCGACCACCATCCTCGCGCTTAGCCGTCCGAACGACGTGGTGCTCTATACGGCCCCGGCCTATGGCGGGACGGAGTATCTGTTCGACCGCATCCTGCCGCGCATGGGGGTCGAGACCGTCAGTGTAACGGACTGCGGGAATGCCGATGCGCTGGCGACTGCCATCCGCGCCGCGGCGGAGCGGGCGACAGTGCGGGGCGGGCGGCTGGCGGCGGTCTATGTCGAGACGCCGGCCAATCCGACCAATCAACTGATCGACCTGCAGGCCGCCGCCACGGCGATCCGGGCGCTGGATCAGGCCGACCCCGCGCCGCTGGTGGTGGACAACACCTTCCTCGGTCCCCTGTGGCAGAAGCCGCTCGAGCATGGCGCGGATCTGGTCCTCTACTCCCTGACCAAATATGTCGGCGGCCATTCCGACCTGATCGCCGGCGCCTGCATGGGCCGGGCCGATCTGATGGGGCGGGTGGCCGAGATGCGGACCATCTGCGGCACGATCACCGACCCGCACACCGCCTGGCTGCTGACCCGCAGCCTGGAGACCCTGCACATCCGCATGGAGCGGTCGCAGGCCAACGCTGCCGAACTGGTCCGGCGCCTGCGCGGCCATTCCCGGATCGAGGCGGTGCTGGACGCCGGCGGCGCGGAAAGCTCGCCGGAGCAGCAGGCCATTTTCGCCCGCCAGTGTCTCGGCGCCGGATCGACGATTTCCGTCCGACTGAGGGGCGGGGAGGCCGAGGCCTTCCGCATGCTCAACGCTCTCAAGCTGTTCAAGCTGGCGGTCAGTCTGGGTGGGACGGAGAGTCTGGCGTCGCACCCGTCCAGCACCACCCACTCGGACTATTCCCCCGAGGCCAAGGCGCGGTGCGGGATCGGCGACAATCTGGTGCGGCTGTCGGTCGGCATCGAAAATGTCGAGGATCTGTTCGCCGATCTGGATCAGGCGTTGGCGGCGATCTGACCGCCTAGCGAACCGCGGCGGCGCCCTTGCCCTCGACCAGCCCCTTCACCTCGGCCAGTGAGGTCATGGCGTTGTCGCCCGGCGTGGTCATGGCGATGGCGCCGTGGGCGATGCCGTAGTCGACCGCCGCCTGCGCGCCGAGGCCGTCCATGAAGGCGTAAGCCAGACCCGAGACGAAGCCGTCGCCGCCGCCGACGCGATCCAGCACGGCGACCTCGCGGACCGGCGTGGCGAAACGCTCGCCGCCGATCCACAGCACCCCGCCCCAGCGGTTGGTCGAGGCCGAGATCGGGTCACGCAGGGTGGCGGCGAAGACCTGCACGTTCGGCAGTTCCCGGGCCAGTCGTCCCACGAGGGCGTCGAACGGGCGGCTGTCCGCAGGGTCGGCGCGCCGGTCTGCCGTCTCGATGCCGAGGCAGGCGGCGTAGGCGTATTCGTCGCCGACCAGCACATCGACCAGTCCGGCGATCTCGCGGTTCACGCGGCGGGCGGCGTCGGGGTCCGGATGGCTGGACCACAGGCTGGCGCGGTAGTTCAGGTCATAGCTGACCACGACGCCGTGTTTTTTCGCGGCGCGGATGGCGGCCAGCGTCGTCTCGGCGGTGTCTTCGGACAGGGCGGCGAAGATGCCGCCGGTGTGCAGCCAGCGGACACCCTCGGCTCCGAACAGGTGGTCCCAGTCCACCTCGTCCGGCCGGATCTGCGAGGCCGAGGAATTGGCCCGATCGGAGCAGCCCAGCGCGCCGCGCGGACCGAAGCCGCGCTCGGTGAAATTCAGGCCGACGCGGGTGTTGCGCCCCACCCCGTCGGCCTCTCGCCACAGGATATGGGACGTATTCACCCCGCCCTGCAGGATCAGGTCCTCGACCAGCGCCCCGGTCTCGGTGCGGGGCAGGGCGGTGACCACCGAGGCGCGCAGGCCGAAGGTCTTCCGCAGACCGCGCGCCACATTGTACTCGCCGCCGCCCTCCCAGACCTGGAAGGCGCGGGCGGTGCGGATGCGGCCCTCGCCGGGGTCGAGGCGCAGCATGACTTCGCCTAGGGCGACACAATCCCAGCGGCAGTCTTCGGCGGGGCGGAGCCCCTTCAGGTCGGTCATTTCAACAGCGAGGGCAGCCAGAGCGAGAGCGCGGGCACGAAGGTGACCAGCATCAGCACCACGGTGCAAGCCAGATAGAAGGGCCAGATGGTGCGCATCGACTGCATCATGCTGATCCGCCCGATGGCGCAGCCGACGAACTGCACCGAGCCGACCGGCGGGGTGATCAGGCCGATTCCGCAGTTCAGGATCAGGATGACGCCGAACTGCACCGGATCCACGTCGAAAGCCTTGGCCACCGGCAGGAAGATCGGGGTGCAGATGATGATCACCGGCGCCATGTCCATGAAGGTGCCGAGCAGCAGAAGGATGATGTTGATCAGCAGCAGGACGATGATCGGATTGTCCGTCGCCGCCTGCAGCAGTTCGACGGTCATGGCCGGCACCTGCATCCAGGCCATCAGCCAGCCGAAGGCGCCGGCGCAGCCGATGATGAACAGCACCGCGCCCGAGGTCCGCGCCGCCGCCGTACAGGCCGCCTTGAAGGCGCTCCAGCTCATGTGGCGGTAGACCAGTCCGGTGATCACGGTCGCATACACCACGGCGATGGAGGCGGACTCCACGGCGGTGAACACGCCCATCCGGATGCCGACGAAGATGATGCCGATCAGCAGCAGGCCGGGGATGGCGGCGACCAGTCGGGTCAGGACCGCGCGCCAGCCGGGGAAGACCTCGGCGGTGTAGCCGCGCTTGCGGGCGATGACATAGGCGGTGACCATCAGGGCCGCGGCCAGCAGCAGGGCCGGGACCACGCCCGCCGCGAACAGGTCCGAAATCGACACCCCGCCCCCGGCCGCTGCCGAGTACAGGATCATGTTGTGCGAGGGCGGCACCAGCAGGGCGACCAGCGCCGCCGAGATGGTGATGTTGACAGCGAAGTCGGCGTCATAGCCGCGCTTCTGCATCTGCGGGATCATGGTGCCGCCGACCGCCGAGACGTCGGCGATGGCGCTGCCCGACACACCGCCGAACAGGGTCGAGCCGACGACGGTGACCTGACCCAGACCGCCGCGGATATGGCCGACCATGGACCCGGCCAGGGCGATCATCCGGTCGGACAGGCCGCCCTTCATCATCAGTTCGCCGGTGAAGATGAACAGTGGAATGGCCAGCAGGGCCACCGAGCTGATGTCGGCCCCCATCTGCTGGAAGACCACGATGGGCGGGATGGCGAGATAGATCACGGTCGCCAGCGTCGCGGCCAGGAGGGAGAAGGCGACCGGCACGCCGAAGGCGAGCAGGACGGCCAGCAGTCCGAACAGGATCAGATATTCCATCAGTGGACCTCCTCGCCGTCAGCCGGGACGTAGTCGCCGGTCACGAGCCGCTCGATCGAGAAGATCAGGATCAGGGCGCCGCCGATGCACAGGGCGGCGAATTTGCTGCCCGCCGGCAGGGGGGCGCCGGCCATGGCCACCGGCCATTCGTCGATCATCAGGGCGCCGCCCAGCGCCATCAGGCCGGCGCCCGAGGCGGCGGCGATCAGGCGCGAGAAGATCTTCAGCACCCGCTGCCATTTGTCGGACAGGGCGTCCTGGAACGACTGGAAGGCGAAATGGGTCTCGCGCCGTACGGCGACGGCGGCGCCGAACATGACGGCGAAGCTCATCATCAGCAGGGCCACCGGCTCGGTCCAGCCCGGGCTGTCGTTCAGCACATAGCGGGCGAACACCTGCCAGAATTGCACAAGGGTCATGCCGACAAGCGCCGCGCCGGCCAGTCCCATCACGCCTAGCGCGACAGGGTCCAGCGCGCGGACAAGTCCACGTCGAAGGTCGTTCATTCCCGGTTCCCCTCCCAGAGCGCCGATGGTTTTGCGCGGTCGTTCAGGCGACCGCTGCGATACGTTCGTGGAGCGCGCGCAGGCGCGGCTCGGATAGATACTTGTCCAGCACCGGCCGGACCGTGGCCGCGAAGGCGGCGCGATCAACCTGGGCGATCTGTGTCCCGGCCGCGAGAACCGCGGCGCGCGCCTCGGCCTGCCGTTTGTCCCATTCGACTCGCATCACCTGCACCGACCGGCGGGCCACGTCGCGGACCAGTTCGCGGTCGGCGGGCGTGAGCTGTTCGAAGCTGGCCTTCGACATCAGCAGGGCGTCCGGCGAGAAGGAATGCTGGGTGTCGCTCCAGTAGCGGGCCACCTCGAACTGTCGGCTGGACTGGTAGCTGGGCCAGTTGTTCTCGGCGCCGTCGATCAGATGGGTCTGCAGCGAGGAGAAGACCGCGCCGAACGTCAGGGGCGTGGGGTTGGCGCCCATGGCCCGGATCGAGTCGAGGAAGATGTCCGACTGCGGGGCCCGCATCTTCAGACCATGCATCTGGCCCGGCTCCGTCACCGGATGGCGGACATTGTAGAAGCTGCGCGGGGCGGCGTCGTAATAGGCCAGACCGATCAGGTTGCGACCCTCGAACACGTTCAGCAGTTCGGTGCCGATCTCTCCGTCCACCACGGCGCGGACGTGCCTCTCGTCGCGATAGACATAGGGCAGCGCCAGCAGACGGGTTTCGGGGAAGGCGTTGTTCAGGGCGGCCACGGCGACGCGACAGATGTCGATGGCCTTGAACCGGGTCAGGCCGATGGAGTCGTCCTCGGTGCCCAGCTGGCCGGCAGGGAATTGGCGGATGCCGATGCGGCCGTCGGTCAGGCGGCCCAGCTCCTCGCCCATCCATTTGACGGCGGTCACCGTCGGATAGTCAGCGGGGTGCACGTCCACGGCGTTGAGGATGGTCTGCCCGCCGGTCGCGCGGGGCGCGCAGGCGGTGAGACCCAAACCAGCGCCGAGGCCCGCCACACCGGCGAGAGCGAGGGTGCGACGGGTCAGGCTCATGTGCTCTCTCCCTCGGCGCGGACGGCGACGCAGGCGATCCGGCCGTCCGGACCGAAGTCGGCGACGGCGGACTGGCCGATGAAGATCTGGTGGACCCCGGTCGCGGCGCCGGTCGAGATCAGTTGCCCGGCCTCCAGCCGCCGCCCGCGCCGGTTCATCAGGTTCAGCAGGAAGGCGAGGGAATCCAGCGGGCCGTTGGGAATGGCGGCTGCGCCTCCGGTCCCGATGACCGCGTCGTCGATCAGCACCCGGCAGGTCAGGCCCGCCAGCCGGTCCCGCCAGTCGGCGATCTCGCCGCCCAGGATCAGCCCGGCGTTGTTGCCGAAGTCCGAGGCCGTGACCGCCGGCCCGTGGCCGTTGATCTCGGCGAACGGACTGCCCGCGATCTCGACGCCAATCAGGGCGCGTCCGACCAGGGCGGCGGCGCTTTCGGGCGTCCAGTCGTCGCGATCCGGCGCGGTCTCGCCCAGCTCCAGGATATATTCCGCCTCGACCGCCGCGAAGCCGCCGTCGATGACGCCGAAGGCGGTCGGCGCGCCCTCGACGGCCAGCCAGACGTTCTTCGAGAAGATCGGTCCGGCCAGCCGACCGGCGCCGAACTGCGCATCGAAGGGTGGGTTGACCCGGCCCAGTTTCCAGCCCGCGATCCGGTCCGGCCACAGGCTGATCGCCTGGTCCTGAACGGCATAGGCCGCAGCCAGCGTGTCAGGCTTCTGACCCGGATAGGCGGTGACAGCCGTCGCCGTCCGGCGTGCGTCGGTGAAGGTCCGCGCAGTCAGCGAACCGCTTGAATTGTCGTGTGCGTGGTTCACGCATCCTCCCGTTTGAGTGGGACATTGCGCAGGAAGGAAACCGGTGTCAATTTGAATCCGGCGTCGCGTTGGGCGACGTTGTCAGCACAAGACCGCGGACACAGTCGGTCAGGCTACAGGATGGAAACATGACCTTCGCCCGTCTGGCCGCCGTCGCGGCCGCGCTTGTCCTGCCGCTCGCGGCGCCCGTCGCGCCGATGGCGCAGACCGCCGCCTCGGCCCCGGCGGAGGCCGCCCTGCCGGCCTTCCCCGGCGCGCTGGGCTGGGCGTCTCAAACCCCCGGCGGTCGCGGCGGGCGCATCATCCGCGTGACCAATCTGAACAGCGAGGGACCGGGTTCCCTGCGCGAGGCGATCGAGGCGGACGGCCCGCGCATCGTGGTGTTCGAGGTCGGCGGGGTGATCGATCTGGACCGCAAGACGCTGAAGATCACCAACCCCTTCATCACCATCGCCGGCCAGACGGCGCCCTCGCCGGGCGTGACCCTGATCCGCGGCGGCATCGACGTCGGCGGCCATGACGTCATCATCCAGCACATCCGCATCCGCCCCGGCTCGGCCGGTCAGGAGTGGATGAGCGGCTGGGACGAGGATTCGATCTCCACCCAGGCGGCGTACAATGTGATCGTCGACCACTGCAGCCTGGAGTGGGGCACCGACGAGAACCTGTCCGCGTCGGGCCCGCGCTTCACCGGGAACACCCCCGAGGAATGGCGTCGCGGCACCAGCCACAACATCACCTTCTCGAACAACATCATCGCCGAGAGCCTGGCCTATTCGACCCATTCGAAGGGCGAACACTCCAAGGGCTCGCTGATCCACGACAACGTCACGGGCCTGCTGATCATCAACAATCTGTACGCCCACAACTATGAGCGCAGCCCCCTGTTCAAGGGCGGGGTGCACGGGGTGATCGTCAACAACCTGATCTACAATCCGGGGCCGCGCGCCATCCACTACAACCTCGCGCCCGAGGAGTGGCTGAACCACCCCTATGAGGTCGGCAAGATGACCGCCATCGGCAACGTCCTGCGCGCCGGGCCGTCCACCCCCACCGACCATCTGGCCTTCCTGATGATCGGCGGGGCGGGCGATCTGGAATATTATGGCCGGGACAATGTCGCGGTCGATCAGGTCGGCGAGCCGATCCGCATGTTCGGCCGCTACACCACCACCCCGGCCCGGATCATCGAGACCCGCCGTCCGCCGGTCTGGTGGGAAGGCGTGAGCCCGATCCCGTCGGCCCAGGTCCAGGTCTCGGTCCTGTCGCAGTCGGGCGCCCGTCCGTGGGATCGCGACCAGCGCGACGTCCTTCTGATCGCCGAGGTGGCCGAGGGCCGTGGCGAGATCATCGACCACGAGCGCGAGGTCGGCGGCTATCCGGCCGTGGTCGAGGCGACCCGGAAGCCCTTCAACCCCGACGACTGGGACCTGCGCTTCATGACGCCGCTGCGCGATGAGGTTCTGGACCGCCCGGCGCGTCGCCGCACCACCTGACCGCTGACAGCGGAGCCGACGCGCTTTAAGGACAGTGTTAGGCCAGAGAGACTCAACCGCGTGAATGAGACCAAGCGACCGGGCGGCAAGCCCGCCACCATCAACGACATCGCCCGCCTGGCGGAGGTGTCGAAGAAGACCGTGTCGCGCGTCATCAACAACTCCCCCTTCGTGAAGGAGGAGACGCGCAAGCGGGTCGAGGCGGTGATCGCCGAGCACGGCTTCACCCCCGATCCGCAGGCGCGCGGTCTGGCCTTCCGGCGGTCGTTCCTGGTCGGGATGATCTACGACAACCCCAGCCCCAACTACGTCGTGAACATGCAGCAGGGCGTGCTGGACGCGGTGCGCGGCTCGGGGCTCGAGCTGGTGGTTCACCCCTGCAACCGCGCCTCGCCGACCTTCCTCGACGAGGTGCGCGGCTTCGTGGTGCGCCAGAAGCTGTTCGGCGTCGTCATGCCGCCGTCGGTGTCGGAAGACGACCGGGTCATCGAGATACTGAAGGACGTCGACTGCCCCTATGTCCGCATCGCCTCGGTGTCGCTGGACGAACCGGCCTGCATGGTGGTGACGCATGACCATCGCGGCGCGGCGCAGGCGGCGCGGCATCTGGCCGAGCTGGGCCACACCCGGGTCGCCTTCATCTCCGGTCCCGACACCTTCCGTTCGTCGTTCGAGCGGGGCAGGGGCTTCCGCGAGGGACTGGCCGAGCATGGCCTGACGCTGGACGACGCCTATACCCGCAAGGGCGCCTACACCTTCGAGTCCGGGGTCGAGGCGGCGGAGAGCCTGCTGTCCCTGCCGAACCCGCCGACCGCCATCTTCGCCGGCAACGACGAAATGGCCATCGGGGTGATGAAGGCGGCGCGCGACAAGGGTCTCGATGTGCCGGGCGACCTGTCCATCGTCGGCTTCGACGACCTGCCGATGGCCTCGCGCGTCTGGCCCAACCTGACCACGGTGCGCCTGCCGATCCGTGATTTGGGCCGGATGGCGGCGGAGAAACACACCGCCGGCATCCGGGGCCTCGAC
>JAVHYH010000134.1 GCA_031119155.1 Brevundimonas sp. | reverse complement strand
GGGCCAGAGGCGTCGGGTCGTCGAACGAGGTGACGCGGTCCACGCTGGCGAGGCCGCCGATGACGGCGGCGCGGCTGTCCAGATCGTTGACGGGACGCCCCTCCCCCTTCAGCCGCCGAACCGAGGCGTCGGTGTTGAGGGCCACGACCAGCCGGTCGCACCAGCCCCGCGCCTGGGCCAGATAGGCGACGTGGCCGCGGTGCAGGATGTCGAAACAGCCGTTGGTGAAGCCGACCTTCAGCCCCTGCCGCTTCCAGCCCTCGACCACATGCGCCAGTTCCTCCAGCGGCATGACCTTGGCGTGGGCGCCCGAGGCGTGCTGGCTCATTTCGGCGTCGATCAGTTCGGCGGGCGAGACCACGGCGGTGCCCGCCTTGCCGACCACCACGCCCGAGGCGAGGATGGCGAACTCCACCGCCGTCTCCAGTGACGCGCCCGCGCCCAGCGCCAGCCCCAGCGCCGCCAGACCGGTGTCGCCGGCGCCCGACACGTCGAACACCTCGCGCGCCCGGCCGGGGAAATGCTTCACCGCTCCGCCGCGCCGCATCAGGCTCATGCCCTTGCCCGCGCGGGTGACGATCAGGGCCTTCGCCGTCGTGGCGTCCAGCAGCGCCGTCAGCGCCGCCTCGACCTCGGCGTCCGTATCGACCGGCAGACCCGTGGCGCCCGCCAGTTCGCTGGCGTTCGGCTTGATGACGTCCACCGCGCCATAGCGGGCGAAATCCACGCCCTTGGGATCGACGATCACCGGCGCGCCCGAGGCCTTCGCCGCCGTCAGGGCGTCGTCCAGCAACCCGGCGGTCACCCCGCCCTTGGCGTAGTCGGAAATCAGGATCGAGGCCGCGCCCTCGAACACCCCGTTGGACGGCAGGGTGCGGTCGCCCGCCTCCTCGTCGTCCAGCCGCAGCAGCTGCTGCCCGGCGGAGACATAGCGGGTCTTGACGATGGTCGGGGCGGCCGGGCTGACCTCGACGAAGCTTTCGACGCCCTCGTCCTGCCGGATCAGGCCCTGCAGCTCGACGCCCGCGGCGTCCTCGCCCACCGTCGCGCCCAACCGGGCGGCGCCGCCCAACGAGCCGACGTTGCGCGCCACATTGCCGACCGCGCCCGCCATGGCCACCGTCCGCTTCGCCTTCAGCACCGGGATCGGCGCCTCGGGCGAGATGCGGCTGACCTCGCCATAGACATAGCGGTCCAGCATCAGGTCGCCGACACAGGCGACCTTCAGCCCGCGCACGCGCTCCAGCAGCGCCTGCAGTTGTCCCAGATCGAGCGTGCGTTCAGCCATACGGCTGGCCTACCGGATTCAGGCGGCCTTCGCCATCCGGGCCTTCGACAGATCGTCATAGGCCAGCAGGTCGGCGGCGAGCGCCTCGAACTGGTTCAGCGGCACCATGTTCGGGCCGTCCGACGGGGCGTGGTCCGGATCCTGGTGGGTTTCCATGAAGACAGCATCCACGCCCACGGCCACGGCGGCGCGGGCCAGGACCGGCACGAACTCGCGCTGGCCGCCCGAGGACGTGCCCTGCCCGCCCGGCTGCTGCACCGAGTGGGTGGCGTCGAACACCACCGGGCAACCGATCTCCTTGAGGATCGGCAGGGCGCGCATGTCGCTGACGAGGGTGTTGTAGCCAAAGCTGGCGCCGCGCTCGCAGGCCATGACGTTCGGATTGCCCGCGCCCGTCACCTTGGCGATGACGTTCTTCATGTCCCACGGGGCCAGGAACTGACCCTTCTTGATGTTGATCGCCTTGCCCGTCGCGGCGGCGGCCAGCAGCAGGTCGGTCTGGCGGCTCAGGAAGGCCGGGATCTGCAGCACATCGACCACCTCACCGGCGATGCGGCAGTGCTCTTCGGTGTGCACGTCGGTCAGCACCGGCAGGCCGACGCTCTCGCGGATTTCGGCGAAGATCGGCAGCGAGCCCTCAAGGCCGAAGCCACGCGCGGCGTTGGCGCTGGTGCGGTTCGCCTTGTCGAAGCTGGTTTTGTAGATGATGCCGACGTTCAGCCGCTCGCCGATCTCCTTCAGCGCATGGGCCATCTCCAGCGCGTGCTGGCGGCTCTCCAGCTGACACGGCCCTGCGATGAAGACGATGCGCTGGTTGCCGCCGATGCTGACGGGACGGGCGACGCCCTTGATGTCGATGACGGCGTTCGGCTGGGACACGGCGGATTCCTGAAACTGCGTTTGGCGGCGACGCGCGGCCCTTGCCGCACCTATGCGGCGATCAGGTGGCGTCGGACGTTGAGGTTCGCAAGCTACCACGGAGCCCGACCGCATGACCACCAGCCCCGCCCCCGTCATCCTGTGGTTCCGGCGCGACCTGCGCCTGTCGGACAATCCGGCCCTCAACCACGCGGCGGAGACCGGCGCGCCGATCCTTCCTGTCTATATCCACGACGGCGGCCCCGTGCAGGACCGGGCGGGCGGCGCCTCGCTCTGGTGGCTCGACAAGTCTCTGCGCGCGCTGGACGACAGCCTGAAGGCGCGCGGCTCGCGCCTGATCCTGCGCTCCGGCGATTCGGAGACCGAGCTGCGCCGTCTGATCGACGAAACCGGCGCCGGGACCGTGTTCATGAACCGCCGCTTCGAGCCCGAACTGTTCGCCCGCGACGCCGACATCGCCCATGCGCTGAAGGACGACGACATCGCGGTGCGCGGCTGGAACGGCTCGCTGATGTGCCGCCCCGGCGCGGTGCTGAACGGCTCCGGCCAGCCCTACAAGGTTTTCACCCCCTTCCTGAAGGCCCTGCTGAACACCGCCGAGCCCCCGCCCCACACCACCGGCCCGCGCACTATCCAGACGCCGGAAAGCCCGAAGAGCGAGGCGCTGGACGGCTGGAACCTCCACCCGACCAAACCCGACTGGTCCACCGGCTTCGACTGGACGCCGGGCGAGACCGGCGCTTCGGAGGCCCTGTCGCAGTTCATCGTCGGCGGGCTGAAGGCCTACAGCCGCGACCGCGACTTTCCCGCCGCGCCGGGCTGCAGCCGCCTGTCCCCCCACCTGCATTTCGGCGAAATCCATCCCTGGCGCGCCATCGAACGGGTCCGGGCCGCGGCCGAGGCCGGCAAGGTTCCGCAGGCGGAAGCCGACAAGTTCGTCGCCGAACTGGGCTGGCGGGACTTCTCCGCCCACCTGCTGCACAACTTCCCCCAGATCACCGACACCGCCTTCCGTCCCGAATACGACCGCATGCCCTGGCGGGACGACGCGGCGGGGCTCAGGGCCTGGAAGCAGGGCCTGACCGGCTATCCCATCGTCGACGCCGGCATGCGTCAGCTGTGGACCACCGGCTGGATGCACAACCGCGTCCGGATGATCGTCGCCTCCTTCCTCATCAAAGACCTGCTGATCGACTGGCGACACGGCGAGGCCTGGTTCCGCGACACCCTCGTGGACGCCGATCTGGCCAGCAATGTGCAGAATTGGCAGTGGGTCGCGGGATCCGGAGCGGACGCGTCACCGTATTTCAGGGTGTTCAATCCGATCACCCAAGGGACCAAGTTCGATGCCAAGGGACACTATGTCCGCCGCTGGGTGCCCGAGATCGCGGCCCTGCCCGACAAATGGCTCCATGCCCCGTGGACCGCACCGCCGGAAATCCTGCGCGGCGTCGGCCTGCGCCTCGGCCACGACTATCCCCGTCCGATCGTCGATCATGCGGAAGCGCGGGATCGCGCCCTGGAGGCCCTGCGCACCGTCACCGCGTCCCGCTACGACGACCTTGAGCATTGACGCCCGGGGGGCGGCCTCCCCACTTGGTCTGGCATGACGTCCCTGACCGCCGAACGGCCCGAGGCTCCGGCCCGCACGCCCCGCGGGTTTGCGCTGCTGCTGCGCCTGCTTTCCGCCAACTGGACCTTCGGGCAGCTGACCGTCCTGCTACCCAACGGGGAAACCCACCGGCTTGAGGGCGCCGAGCCCGGCCCGTCCGCCGTGCTCGACATCCGCGACTACCGCTTCGCCCGCCGGGTGCTGGCCAATGGCGATATCGGGTTCGCCGAGGGCTATATGGCCGCGGAATGGGAGACGCCGCATCTGGCGCCCCTGCTGGAAGTGCTGGCCCAGAACTACGACAACATCCGTCGCCTGTTCGACGGCAATCCGCTGATGACGGCGGTCAACTGGGTGTCACACCGCCTGAACCGCAACAGCCGGTCGGGGTCGAAAAAGAACATCCACGCCCACTACGATCTGGGCAACGCCTTCTATGACCGCTGGCTGGACCGCTCGATGACCTACTCCTCGGCCCGCTTCGCCGCGCCGGGCCTGTCGCTGGAGGCCGCCCAGCGCGAGAAATACGCCGCGCTCGCCCGGATGATGGACCTTCGCCCCGGCCAGACCGTGCTCGAGATCGGCTGCGGCTGGGGCGGCTTCGCCGAGTTCGCGGCGAAGGAGGTCGGCGCCCACGTCACCGGCATCACCATCTCGCAGC
The DNA here is from genome assembly GCA_031119155.1 of Brevundimonas sp. GTDB lineage: Bacteria > Pseudomonadota > Alphaproteobacteria > Caulobacterales > Caulobacteraceae > Brevundimonas. The sequence continues at coordinate 4,660 of JAVHYH010000134.1, read as the reverse complement.
AGCAGTACGACTTCGCCAGACAGCGCCTGTTCAACGCAGGCCTGTCGGACAAGGCCGACATCCGTCTGGTCGACTATCGCGACGTCACCGGCCAGTTCGACCGCGTCGCCTCCATCGAGATGTTCGAGGCGGTCGGTCAGGAATACTGGCCCGCCTATTTCGGCAAGATCCACGACGTGCTGGCTCCCGGCGGTCGCGCGGGCCTGCAGATCATCACCATCCAGGACGCCCTGTTCGCCGAGTACAATCGCCGGACCGACTTCATCCAGAAATACGTCTTCCCCGGCGGCATGCTGCCGTCCGAGGAGAAGCTGAAGCCGGTGATCGCCCGCGTCGGGCTGGACTGGCAGGCCATCGAGCGGTTCGGCGTCGACTATGCCGACACCCTGAAGCTCTGGGACGAACGGTTCCAGTCGGCCTGGCCCGAGATCAGCGCCATGCCCGGCTTTGACGAGCGCTTCCGTCGCCTGTGGCGCTTCTATCTGGCCTATTGCGAGGCGGGCTTCCGCTCACGCCGCACCGACGTGGTCCAGCTGGCTCTGGCGAAGGGCTGAGGCGGGGCGCATATCGGTCCCATGACCTCCGCGCTCATTTCCGCCGCCGACCTGTCCGACCATCTGGGCGAGACCGGGCTGAAGATCGTCGACGCCAGCTGGCATCTGGACGGCCGCGACGCCCGCGCCGACTTCGCGGAGGGCCATATCCCCGGCGCGGTCTTCCTCGATCTGGACGCGGTGTCCGATCCCGACAGCCCCCTGCCCCACACCCTGCCCTCGCCCGCGTCCTTCGCCGCCTCGGCGGGGGTGCTGGGCCTGTCGGACCGCGACCGCATCGTCGTCTATGACACCGCGGGCCTGTTCTCGGCGGCGCGGGTCTGGTGGGTGCTGAAGATCATGGGCGCGCGCGACGTGCGCGTGCTGGACGGCGGCCTGCCGTCATGGACGGCGCTGGGCCTGCCGCTGGAAGAAGGCGTGCCGGGTCGTCCGTCGTTCGAGGTCTTCAGCCCCCGTTTCGACGCTGCCGCCGTCGCCGATCTGGATCAGGTCAGCGCCGCTCTCGGCGGCGAGACCCAGGTCGTGGATGCGAGGGGCGCCGCCCGCTTCCGCGGCGAGACGGCCGAGCCCCGGCCCGGCGTCCGCTCCGGCCACATGCCCGGCGCGCTGAACCTGCCCTATGCCGCCCTGCTGAACCCGGACGGGACGATGAAGCGCGGCGAGGCGCTGCACGCCGCCTTCACCGACGCCGGGATTGACCTCGACCGCCCGGTGATCACCACCTGCGGCTCGGGCGTCACCGCCGCCATCCTGACGCTGGGCCTGCACGAGCTGGGCCGGCCCTCGAGCCTGTATGACGGCAGCTGGAGCGAATGGGGCTCGCACCCCGATACGGTTGTGCTAACCGGCTGACCCTGCGCGGAGAGCGCGAGGGGGCAAGGCATGCGAATCGACGGACATATCCACATCGGCGAAGGCGCTCGATGGGCTGGCAAGGCCTGCGGTCGACTTAACGGCTATCCTTGGACAACCTTGGCCGGCGTCTTCCTCGGCGCCGTTGCCGTTATACCGGCCCTCATCATCAGTTCGATCGCCACCCATCTGCTTGGCGCGCCGGGCTGGACCTCTCTCCCGATCCTGCTGGCGGTGCTTTTGCCAGCCACCATTCTGGCGATCCGGATCGTTCGAAACGGGATGGTGGCCTACTTCCGAAAGCAACTGACGCGGCGCGGAGTTTCCAACCCACTTCCATGGCGTCTCGAAATCGTGGGCGAGACCGTAATCTGGCTGACCGGCGATCTGGAAAGCCGGGCCCCCGCAAGGGCAGTTTCGGAGGTCTTCCCTGTCGGCCCGTACTGGGTCCTTCTGATCCAGGGAACGCCAGTGTTCGTGGCTCGCCGGAACTTCGCCGGTAAAGATGCACAGCGAGCCTTCCTGACGGAACTACTCGCTGTGATGACCCCGGACGCGCGGGACCGCAGCAAGGCCGCGGTCCGCTTCGTCGGATAGTCAGGCCGGCTTCACCGTCGGCTCGACCGCATCGTCAGGCACCACATCGTCGGTCTCGCCGCGCGAGACGACGGTGGCCAGCACCAGATCGCCGGTCACGTTCAGCGTGGTGCGGCACATGTCGAGGAAGCGGTCGACGCCGAGGATCAGGCCGATGCCTTCCACCGGGACGCCCACCATCGCCAGGATCATCGCCACCACCGGCAGCGAACCGGCCGGGACGCCGGCGGTGCCGACTCCGCCCAGGATACAGACCAGCATGACGATGAACTGCTGGGTCAGCGACAGTTCGATCTGGAAGAACTGGGCCAGGAACAGCACGGTCACGCCTTCGAACAGGGCGGTGCCGTTCTGGTTGGCGGTGGCACCGACGGTCAGGACGAAGCGGGCGATCTTGCGCGGCAGGCCCAACTGCTCCTCGGCGGCGCGCAGCGACACCGGCAGCGAGGCGTTGGACGAGGCGGTCGAGAAGGCCACCACCATCGGCTCGCGCACGCCGCGGAAGAATTTGATGGGGTTCATGCCGCCGGCCAGCCAGACGACCAGCGGATAGACGACGAACATATGGACCGCCATCGCGCCGACGGCGACGCCGACGAAGGCGGCCAGACGCACCAGCAGGTCCCAGCCGAACAGGGCGGCCAGGTTGAACATCAGACAGGCGATCGCATAGGGCGCCAGCTTGATGACCATGTTGATCAGCTTCATCGTCACCTCGAGGATGCCCTCGATGACGGTCTGCAGCTTGTCGGTCGCCGGGCTCTTGGCCATCACCAGCCCGATGCCGAAGAACAGGGCGAAGATCATCACCGGCAGGATCTGGTTCTCCGCCGCCGCCGTGATGACGTTCGAGGGGATCAGGTCCAGCAGGAAGGTGCCGAACTGCACATTCTCCGGCGCCTTCTCGACGATGGCCGAGGCGCCTTCACGCCCCTGGGCCAGCAGCTGCTGGGCCATGGCCGGATCGACACCGGCGCCCGGCTGGAACAGGTTCACCATGCCCAGGCCGATCACCACGGCGATGCCCGACACCACGATGGTCAGCAGCAGGGTCTTGATGCCCGCGCGGCCCAGCGACTTCAGATCGCCCATCTCGGCCACCCCGACCACGAGGGCCGAGAACAGCAGCGGAATCACCAGCATGAACAGCAGGCGCAGGAAGATCTGCCCCGCCGGTCCGGTGACATTGGTGGTCAGCCAGACGACCCAGCCCGCGTCGGGGCCGATGGCCAGATTGACCGCCAGCCCGCCTCCGAGACCGACGATAAAGCCGATCAGCATCAGCCAGTGCAGGGCCAATCCGCCCTTTTTGGTCGCTTCCATGAACAGGTCCCCAGCTTGCGAGCCGCGTGGTTATCGGATGGGCAGGCCGTAGATCAAGCCGGCAGGCCGTTGGTTCCATTGTGCATTGAGCCCGCGGGCCAGGTCGAGCGGTGAATCCGCCCCCACATTGCGGGCGAAGATTTCGCCGTAATTGCCCTCGGCCTCGATCGCCTTGCGCATCCAGGTCTTCGACAGGCCCAGCATCGGCCCGAACTCGCCCTCCTCGCCCAGCAGGCGGCGCACGGCGGGGTCGCGGCTCTCGTCGGCCATCTGGGCGACGTTCTGGCGGGTGACGCCCAGCTCCTCGGCCAGGATCAGCCCGTTCAGGGTCCAGCGCACGATGGAGGTCCAGGCCTCGTCGCCGCGCTTCACCGCCGGTCCCAGCGGCTCCTTGGAGATCACCTCGGGCAGGATGGCGTGCTGGTCGGGCGCCGACAGCAGGGTCCGCGCGGCGGCCAGCGCGGAGATGTCGGCGCTGAAGGCGTCGCAGTCCTCGCGGGCATAGGCCTCGCGCGCCGCCTCCTCGTTCTGGGTGACGACCGGGGTGTAGGCGATGCCCCGTGCGCGGAACCAGTCGGCCACATTCGGCTCGCTGGTCGAGGCCCGCTGCACGCAGATGCGCGCGCCGTTCAGCTCGGCGGCGCTCGACAGGTTCAGCGACCGCCGCACCAGGAAGCCCTGACCGTCGTAATAGTTGATCCCGGCGAAGCGGACGCCCTCCTCGGCCTCCCGCGACAAGGTCCAGGACGTCTCGCGCCACAGCACGTCGACCCGGCCGCTGCGCAGGGCGTCGAAGCGCTGGCTGGTGGTCAGGGGCACGAAGCGCACCGCATTGGCGTCGCCCAGCACCGCCGCCGCCAGCGCCCGGCAGAAGTCGGCGTCAAACCCGCGCCACTGGCCGCGATTGTCCGTATAGGCGAAGCCGACCAGCCCCTCGTGAACACCGCAGTTCAGCCGGCCGCGCCGCTTCACCGCCTGCAGGGTGGCGCTGGAGAATTCGGGGGCTTCGGTGGGGGCGGTGACGGCGGCGTCCTCGGTCGTGTCGTCCTCGCGCGCGCCACGATCGCAGGCGGCCAGCGCCATCGTCGCGACCAGCGCCAGCGCCGTCGTCCGAATCCTGTTTCCGCCTGTCCGCATGCCGCGCCTCGTCAGTGTGTCCGCCAGACTTGCGCCCCGTCCCTTTTAGAGGCCTTTGAGCCCTGAACCGCAACCCCGCGAGCCGCCATGACCGACCGTTCCGACCGCACGCGCCTGATCGCCGGGGCCACGCGCCGCACCCCCGCCGCTCCCTCCGGTCGCCGCCCGGTCTCCCCGCCGGTCGAGCGGGCCTCGAC